>NZ_JBPQTW010000018.1:0-67836 GCF_051386535.1 Streptomyces sp. URMC 127 | reverse complement strand
CCAGCCCCCTCCCGCCCTTTGTCCTCAACCGAACGGAGGCCCCTGCTGTGATGTCCTCCCTGGCCACCGCGCCCATGGCGGCGGCACCCGCGGTGACGGTCTCGATCACCGTGCTGCTGGCCGCCATCGGCATCACCTTGTGCGTGTGGGTCGGTCACCGCTGGTCGACCCTGATCGTCGGGCTGCTGATCGGCCTGTTCCTCACCGGCACCGGCTTCGCCGAAGGCGCCAAGAAGGCCGTCACTACCGTGACCACCACCACGCTCAGCGCCCTGTCGGAGGTCGTCCAGTGACCGCCCCGACGACCCCCGGCGACAGCACCGCAACCGTGCGCCACGACTGGCCGCTCGCCATGGGTATGGGTGCGGTCGGCCTGGCCGCTGCCGCATCCTCCTACGCCGCCCTGCAGGACCTCGCCTTGCGCACCAGCTGGTGGCCGTGGCTGTCCTGGCTGCTGCCGGTGACCGTCGATGCGTACGCGCTGACCGCGGTCCGCGTGTGGCTGGGCCGCTCCACCCGCAACCGCACGGCCCGCGCCTGGGCCAAGGCCAACGCGATCGGCGGCATCGGCCTCTCCGTTGCCGGCAACGCGGTCGACCATGCCGCCGCAGCCGGGGTGATCCCGGTGTCCTGGCCGCTGATCGTCGCTGTGTCCGCCATCCCTCCCGTCGTCCTGGGCCTGCTCGTGCACATGGCCCACCTCCGCCACCAGACCCCTACTGACAGCACCCCTGCCGACGTGGAGCGGCAGCCCCGAGCCGAGGACAATCCGGTACCCCCGTCGCCTGTACCGGACTCCTCCCCTGCCGCACGCGAGGTGCCGAAACAGCGGCGCCCCCGCCGCTCTCTGACCGAAAGAAAGCAGCGGAGGGGCCTGCCGCCCGGCAAGAGCGACGACGAACTCATCGCCGCAGCACGACAGCGCGTGGCTGAGGGCGGAGAAGCGTCGGCGACCTGGCTGATGAAAACCTACGGCATCGGCACCGGCCGCGCCGCCCGCATCCGCGACACCGCCCAGCGCACACCCCCGCTGGCCGCCGTTCCTGACTCCGCCGACACACCACCCGCCGACGCGTCCGCGCCCCCTCCCGTCGGCCTCGAACTGGAGTCATCGCCCATGTCCACCGAGCCCGCCGAACCCCTGCCGCTCGCGGCCCCTGAAGACAGCCACGAGCAGGCCATCGACGAACGCACAGAGGAGAAAGCTTCATGACACCCCTCCTGCAAGCCCTGCCGATAGCCGCCCCGGTGGCGGGCTGGGCCGCGCACATCCTGTTCCTGGCCCGCCGCCTGCGCACCGCCCGAACCGATCCGGTGACCGGGCTGATGGTCAGGGACGCGTTCACGAGCCGTGCCCTGCGTGCGATCAACCACCCGCATGCCGCCGTGCTCCTGCTCGACCTCGACGACTTCAAGGACGTCAACGACACCTACGGGCACCACGCTGGCGACCAGGTCCTCGCTGCGGTCGGCCGCCGCCTGGCCGACTGGTCGGCGGAACGGCGCGGGTTCGCGAGCCGCCTCGGCGGGGACGAGTTCGCGGCCGTCGTCCGGCTCGCACCGGACGCCGACCTTCACATCGAGTTGCTGCACAGGCTGTGCAGGCGTCTGTCGGCACCGGTCGACACCGGCAGCGCCGTCGTCCATCCGCGCGCCACGGTCGGCATCTGCCGCACCATTGACCGTCCCGGCGTCGCTCTGTCCGGACTGCTGCGCGGGGCGGATGAGGCGATGTACCGGGCCAAGCGCCTGGGGCACCGGTGGCAGCCGGCATGCCGCCACGACGTCTACCGCACGGTCAACGGCCGCCGCATCGGCCGCCCCGGCACCGCCCTCCGGCCCCGGGACGCCGGGAAGGTGATCCCGTGACCGGTTCGCGGTACAGGCGGGACACGACCACTGTCCGCATCCCGCGGCAGCGCCACACCTGGGGCCGACGGCAGACCCCGATCGTCCTTGTGGTTCCCGAGCAGCCCACCCTCGGACAGCGCCTGGCCGCCGCACTCGGTCGGGCCGCCTGGAAGCGTCGCCGCGCCGCACTGCCCCTCCTCGGCGCCGTGACCGGCTTCGCCGCCACCGCGGTTGTGCACGCGGTCGCGCCGTGGACCTGGCTTCCTCTCGCCCTCGCCGCCACCGCCCTGCCCGCCTGGCTGGCCTGGGTCCAGCGGCAACGGCCCAGCACCGATCCCCGCGTGCGCACCTGGCGCTACGCCTTGGCGGCCGTGGTCCTCACGGCCGGGGCGTGGGCCGCGGCCTCGGTAGCCGTCGGGCCGACCGCCGGTCCGCTCCCGCTGCTGTGGCTGGCTCTCACTATCGCCATCCCCCTCGTCCGGCGTTCCCTGCGCCGCTCGAATCCCACCGCTCACGTGCACGAGCCGAGCGACATCACCCAGCCCGTTGAGAAGGAGTACGACTCATGACGACCCCGCCCTACGGATCCGGCCCCGCCTCCGGCGCGGGAAACCGCTCCACCGGTAGCCGTTCCACGGGAAGCCGCGCCTCCGGCCCCGGAACCGGCCCGGGGACCAACGGCGGCAGCTCCCGGCAGCAGCGCACCACCAACCGCTCGTACCACTTCCACGTCGGCGGCAACGGCTCCGGCAACCGCAACGGCGGCCGCCACGGGGGAGTCGGGGACGCCGGCACCGGGTTCTTCCGCGACCAGGGCCGTGGGCGCGGCGGTGTCCACAGCCCGCTTGCCGACCCCGAGTTCTTCTCCAACGTCGACATCCGCAACTACTGCGAGAACGGCCGCGGCCTGTTCCTCCAGCTCTCCTTCGAGCTCGCCTCCGCCTCGGAGGTCCTCGAAGCCGTCCTGAAGGAGGTGCCCGACCCGGAGGGCCGGGCCTTCGGATCCCGGGCCCGGGCCCGGCGGGTGGCGAAGCGGCTGAAGAAGGCCGCGGAAGACACCCGAGACACCGCCAAGAACATGGCCGCCACCTACGCCGCCTTCCAGCGCGAGTTCGACCCCGAGCTCGCCCCGTACCGCAGCCGCCAGCGCCCCGGCCGGCGCTTCGACTTCAACGGCTGACCTGGCTGACCTGCACGTGAAGGAGGCATGAGCCGTGTCCCAGCCCGCACCCGAGCAACTCCACGAGGAGCACCTGCGCTCCGCGCATGGTGCCGGGGGAGTGGTCGAGTACCTGCTGCACCGGGTCAAGCCGCACCTGCCCCCGTGGCTGGTGGGGGCCGGGACCGGCCTGGTCTCCCTGCCCGCTCACCACTACTGGGCCGACAGCGCCGCCGCCACGGCCGGCCTGACCCTCGCCTCCATCGCCCTGACGGGCGTCACCTGGTGGGCAGGCAAGCCCACCAGTGCTCAGCGCCGCCTCCACTCCGCCATCACTGTCGCCGCCGGAACGAGCTGGTTCACCGCAGCCGCAATTGCCGGACCCGCGGCCGGACCCCTGGGCGGCCTGTACTTCATGGGCGCACCGGCCGTCGCCCTCTCCTGGAACATCCGCCAGGTCCTGCGCCGCAACCCCGACGCCACGAGCGCGAGCGGCGACGGCGGACTGCTGGAGAAAGTCGGCCTGGCCAAGACACAGATCACCCGCTCCGATGTCGCCCCCAACAAAGCCACCTTCGACCTGCAGCTCCCACGCGGTGAACTGACCACCGACGACGTCACCAAAGCCGCGCCGCTGCTCGCCAGCGCCCTGGACGTGCCCAAAAACGCCATCCGCGTCACCGCCGACCCCGACAGCGCCTCCCGCGCCCAGCTCACGGTCGTCCCGCTCGACCTGCTGAAGAACACCGTCCCGTACCCCGGGCCCTCACACCCCGGCGGCAGCATCGCCGGCCCGGTCGCCGTCGGCATCTACGAGGACGGCACCGTCGCCGCCCTCTACTTCCCCGGCGACCCGGCCACCGCCCGCAACGCCATGCACCTGCTCATCATGGGGATGACCGGCTCGGGCAAGTCCGAGGGCGGCATGACGGCCCTGGCCGAAGTCCTCTCGCGCCGCGACGTCGTGGTCTGGGCCTCCGACCCCGCCAAGGCCGAGCAGACCCTCGGCCCGCTCCTGCCCGCCATCGACTGGGCCGCGCTGGACATCCAGTCCACCAAAGCCATGATCGAGGCCATCAAGGCCGCCATCCCCGCCCGCACCGCCTGGCTCGCCAAGTACGGCTACAAGCAGTGGGAACCGGCCTGCGCCGAGACCCAGGCCGACGGCTCACCCGGCATGCCCTACCTCCTCGCCTGGTTCGAGGAAGCCGCCAAGACCATCCGCGAGACTGACGAGGACGTCTTCACCGGCATCGCCCAGGAAGCCCGCTCCGCAGGCATCTCCCTCGTCGTCTCCATGCAGCGCGCCTCCCACACCCAGGTCGCCACCGACACCCGGGCCTCCCTCGGCTCGTCCTGGTGCTACGGCGTCCGCAACGACCGCGACGCCGGGTTCGCGCTCGACGACGAGGTCCTCGACGCCGGCGCCGCCCCGCACCTGTGGAAGGACAAGAAGCCCGGCTACTGCTACCTGGTCGCCAACGGCATCCCCGAGACCTTCTGGCCCACGCCCGCCCGCTCCTACCTCACCCCGCGCGAACACCTCGACTGGGTCGTCCTGACCTTCGCCGAGACCCGCGCAGCACTCGACCCCGTCACCGCCGAAGCCGCGGCCCGCGCCGCCGGCCGCCACTTCACCCAGCGCACCCGCTACCCCCTGCCCGGCACCACCGATGCCCAGCCCAGGGAGACCACCGTGACCGACCACAACCACGACCACGAGCCCTACGACCAGGCCGACGAAGACGACTACGCCGACGAGTACGAGCAGCACGCGATCGGCACCGCCGTGCACGACGAGGACGACGAGGATGGCCGGACCGACGAAGCCGACATCGACCCGGAACGCGAGCTCCCCGAAGCCACGCACGTCGTGCAGTTCGCCGAGCCCCCGCAGGGCAGGCGCCGCGAGCGCATCTCGCCCGCCCGGGCCCGCCAGGTGATGGGGGAAATCCTCGACGAGTTCGAGGCCGAAGGCCGCACGACCGTCGGTCCCAAGGACTTCATGGAGCACTGCGACCGGCACGGCCGCGGCCGCTCGTGGGTCTCCGGCCAGGTCGCCGACTTCATCCTGGCCGGCCGTCTCGCCGAGACCGGGGAGCCCGGCGAGTACCGCATCGTCCGCGAGGACGAGGCCGCCTGACGGTCCTGACGCGTCAGACGCGTCTGACACCCCTGACGGCGCCGCGGCCCCTAACGCGCGGGTGACGCGTGCGCGCGACCCCCGTCAGACGCGTCTGACACTCCCGGCCTGACACCTCTGACACCCCTGACACCTTCGGACTCCGTACGACAGGAGAGCGCCCGCATGCCCCCGACCCGCCCTGACCGACCGCCGGCCGAGCCCACCGCAGCCCTCGGGCTCGCCCTGGCCGCCGCAACCCGAGGGCTGGCCGTCATCCCGCTGTCCCGCACCAAGCTCCCGGCCATCCGCTCTCCGCACCGCGACGAGCCGCCAGGTGCCCGACGGTGCCGCGGCGAGTGCGGCCGCATCGGCCACGGCGTCCACGACGCCACCGCCGACCCGGAGATGATCCGTAGCCTCTTCGCCGCCGCCCCGTGGGCCACCGGCTACGGCATCGCCTGCGGGTACCCGCCCCACCACCTCGTCGGCCTGGACCTGGACGTCAAACACGACCAGGACGGTCCCGCCGCGCTGCAGCGCCTCGCCGACACCCACGGCTTTGAGCTCCCTCCGGCGCCGACCGTGCTCACCCCCAGCGGCGGCCGCCACCTGTGGCTCACCGCCCCCGCAGGCACCGCCGTGCCGAACTCCGTCGGCCGCCTGGCCTCCGGCATCGACGTACGCGGCACCGGCGGTTACCTCGTCGGCCCCGGCTCCCGCACCACCGGCGGAACATACGCCTTCGCCGCGGACACACCCCGACTGCCCGCACCAGCCGTCCCCCCGCCCCTGCTCACTCTCATGCGACCTGCCACCAGCCGTTCCGCGGCCTCCGGCAAGCCCCTGGTGCCGGTTTCCGGGAAGCGGGCCGTCGGCCTGGTCAGCTTCGTCCTCGATGCCACCCCCAATGGCAAGAACGGCACCGGCCGCAACGACCGCCTCTACTGGGCCGCCTGCCGCGCCTACGAGACCGGAGGCCGCGACGCGGACGGCATCGCCGCTGCACTCATCGAGGCCGCCGTACACGTCGGCCTGCCGGAGGCAGAGGCTCGCGCAACTGTCGCTTCCGCCGCCCGCAGCGCCCGCCGGAGTCCTGTGTGAGTACGGAGCACGACCACAGCACGGACACCTCCGACCTGGCCCGGCGCATGCTCCAGGACCACGGCGTCGACCCCGACAAGAAGGGCCCCTCTCAGGCTTCACTCCTGGCTGCCCTGGCCCGTGAGCGCTATGAGCTGTTCATGTCCGACGACGGCCGCCCCTACGGCATCCCCGCGACCGGGCCGAACGTCGCCTTGCCTCTGCGCGGCAAGGCCGGCCTTCGCTCACAGCTCGCCCGCGTCTTCACCGACGCCAACAACGGCACCGTCCCGTCACAGTCGGCGCTCGCCGACGCCATGACCGTTCTCGAAGGAGTCGCCTCCATGGCCAACCCCCGCACTCCGCAGTTACGCGTCGCCCGCCACGACGAGCGCATCATCGTCGACCTCGGCACCACTGACGGCCGGTGCGTCTCCATCGGCCCCGGCGGCTGGGAGCGCCTGCCCGCCTCCCCGGTCGTCTTCCGCCGCTCCGGCGCCATGAAGCCCCTCCCCGAACCCGTCCGCGACGGCGACGGCCTGGCACGGCTGCGCGGGCTGCTCAACACCACCGACGAGGGCTTCGAGCTCCTGGCGGCCTGGCTCGTGGCCGCGTTCATCCCCGACCTGCCCCACCCGATCCTCGCCTTCCGCGGCGAACAGGGGACCGGGAAGTCCAAGGGCGCCGCCATGGTCATCGGCATCGTCGACCCCTCCGGCGCCCCCAAGCGCACCGCACCCCGCGACCTCAAATCCTGGGCCGTGCAGGCGTTCAACTCCTGGGCCATCTGCCTGGACAACGTCTCGATCGTCCCGGACTGGCTGTCCGATGCCCTCTGCCGGGCCGTCACCGGCGACGGCATCGTCGACCGCGCCCTGTACACCGATGACGACGTGGTCGTCCTCGAATTCCGCCGTGTCCTGGCCATGACCACCATCGACGCCGGAACGCTCGCCGGAGACCTCGCCGAACGCCTGCTGACCATCGAGCTCCAGCTCATCCCCGACCACAAGCGCCGCGAGGAAGCCGAACTCGACCGCGCCTACGCTGACGCCCACCCCGCGATCCTCGCCAGCCTCTTCGACCTCCTCGCCCAGGTCCTGAAAGTCCTGCCGGACGTCACGCTCGCCGAGCGGCCCCGCATGGCCGACTTCGCCCGCGTCCTGGCCGCGGTCGACCGCGTCGCCGGCTGGCACACCCTTGCCACCTACAAGGCCTCAGCTGCTGACGCCGTGGCCGACGTCCTCGACGGCGAACCGTTCGCCCAGGCCGTCGTCGACCTCGTCCGCGCCGCTGGCCCCGAGGGTCTCACCGTCACGGCTGCGCAGCTGCTCGACTCCGTCACCACGCCCGAGAAGCTGCCTAAGAAATGGCCCAAGGACCCCACTCGTGCCGGCGGTCAACTCAAGCGTCTCGCCCCGGCCCTGCGCGCCATCGGCATCCACGTCGACGACTCGCAGCGCCAGCCCGGCGGCAACCGGACTCGCCTCTACCGCCTCACCTCGGCAGAGAGCACCTGCAATCCAGCACCCGGAGCACCCGCAGCACCCGAAACCCACTCTGACCAGCACGAACGCGCGGGTGCTGGCGCGGACCCCAGCACCCGCACCCCCGCCTCGCCGGGTGCTGCGGGCGCTGCACCGGGTGCTGCATCCACGCCAGCACCCGCAACCCATCTGCGCCCTGACCAGTGCAAACACGCCTCTGCGGGTGCTGCGGGTGCTCCGGGTGCTGAGATGCAGCACCTCTCTGCCCGACCCCTCTGCACCGCGTGCGAAACGCCCCTCGCGGACTTCCTCATCGCGACCGGCGAGACCACCCACCCCGGCTGCGACCCCGCCCTCACCGCCAGGAGGTGACCATGCCTGACTCCCACCGTGCGACCGTCGCTGTCGCATCGCCGCGCCGCCTGCACAGTGTTGACGCAGTCGCGGAGATCCTCAGTATCGGACGCAGCAGCACCTACGACGAGATACGTCTCGGCAGACTGCGCACCGTCCGCCGAGGCCGTCGACGGCTCGTCCCCACGGAATACATCGACGACTACGTCGAGCTGCTCAAGGCCGAGGCGTCCGAGTCCGAGGGACACGGATGACGGACCAGCCCGGAAAGGCCCGCAAGGCGGGCAACGGAGAACACTCGATCTACTGGGACAAGTCCAAAGGCCGCTACGTGGGCGCCATCTCCCTCGGGTACACGGCTACCGGCAAGCGCAACCGCCCCAAGGTCACCGGCAAGACGAAGACGGAAGTCCGGGACAAGCTCAAGGACCTGAAAAAGGAACTGGACGCAGGCGTCAAGTCCTCCGCGCGGTACACCGTCGGGCAGGCCGTGGAGGCATGGTTCGCGGCAGGGCTGAAAGGGCGCGCGGAGGGAACCGTCGCGACGTACCGCAGCCTCGCGAACAACCACGTCATAGCGGACCTGGGAAGCGCCAAGCTGCGCGACCTGGAGGCCGACGACCTGGACGAGTGGCTCGACGTGAAGGCGGAGGTCCTCGCGGACCGGTCGCTCAAGATTGTGCTCTCGATCCTTCGCCGCTCCATCAGCCACGCCCAGCGCAGGAAGCGCGTACGCCGGAACGTGGCGGAACTCGTCGAACTGCCTGACGGGCGCCCGGGGCGTCCGAGCAAGTCGCTCAGCCTTGAACAGGCAGCGATGGTGCTCAACACCGGCAAGGGCACCTGGATCCATGCGTACGTCGTTCTGGCGCTGCTCGTCGGCGTGCGCACAGAAGAAGAGCGGCCGCTCACATGGCGGCATGTGCACTTCGCCGGCACCGACGGGTCATGGCCGTACGTCGAGGTCTGGCGATCGGTTCGCCGGCACGGTGAGACGAAGACGAGGAAGAGCCGCCGGTCCCTCCGTATGCCCCGCCAGGTGGCGGCCGTGATGCAGGCCTACAAGCAACAGCAGATGCAGGCCCACGGGGACGACTCGACGTGGAGTGACGACGGGCTCGTCTTCCCCCGCGAGACAGGCGGACAACGCGATGCCGTGGACGTCCTCCGTCACTTCAGGGCCCTGCTGGGGCAAGCAGGATTCGATAACCCGGAGGCGTGGACGACGCGGGAACTGCGGACGAGCTTCGTGTCTCTGCTGTCGGACCACGGAGTGCCGATCGAAGAGATCGCCCGGATCCTCGGCCATGACGGCACAGCCACGACGGAGAAGGTGTACCGCAAGCAACTGCGCCCCGTGATCACCGCCGGCGCGGAAGCCATGGACGAGATCTTCGGCGAGGACCCTCGCTGATCCGAAGGCCCTTGGGCAGGGCAGCCGACTACCCGGTGGCTCCCGGATCGGCTCCCTGCCACCGCCCGCCAGCCCTGCGCCAGGCCCCCCACCTGGGCTTCCGCCACCCCCGCTGCTGATCATTCCTTTGCCTGTTGTTTAATTGCTAATTGCGAGTGATTCGCAAAAGCAAGTATTCAACCAGAAGTGACTGAGCAGGGGTGTGGGCATGACGGCCCGGTCCGTACGGGGAATGGCCGCCACGGCCATGGCAGGCGTTCTCGTGGCAGGCGCGGCGGCCTGTTCGGCACCGGGCGGGGGTGACGGCGGCACCAAGGGCGGCAAGGACTCCCTGGTCGTCGGCCTCGCCAACGAGCCCGAGACGCTCAGCCCCCTCCTCGGCTACGGCAAGGACGGCAACTCCAAGATCTTCGACGGGCTGCTGCGCCGCGACGCCGCGATGAAGCTCCAGCCGGCCCTCGCCGCCGGGCTGCCGAAGGTCGCCGACGACGGCCGCACGTACACCTTCACCCTCCGCAAGGGCGTGAAGTTCAGCGACGGCAAGCCGTTCACCGCCCGGGACGTGGTCTTCACCTACCGCACCATCCTGGACGAGAAGACCAACAACGCCGCCAAGGGCGAGCTCGACGCCGTCGACAAGGTCACCGCCGAGGGGGACGACACCGTCGTCTTCACGCTCAAGTACCCCTACGCGCCCTTCGCCGAGCGCACCGTGCTGCCCATCGTCCCCGAGCACGTCGCGGGGGGCCAGGACGTCAACTCCGGCTCCTTCAACACCGCCCCCGTCGGCACCGGCCCCTACGTCCTGACCGGCTGGAGCAAGGGCGAGAAGCTGACCTTCAAGGCCAACCCCGGCTACTGGGGCGGCGAGCCGAAGGTCAAGAAGCTCACCATGGCGATCATCAAGGACGACGACGTGCGCGCCACCCGGCTGCGCTCCGGCGACCTCGACGGCGCCATCCTGCCGCCCAACCTCGCCAAGGGCTTCAAGGGCGACAAGTCCAAGGTGACCCTCACCGCCCGCACCACCGACTTCCGCGGCGTGACCCTCCCCACCGCGAACAAGGTCACCGGCGACCTCGCCGTGCGCCGCGCCCTCGACCTCGCCGTCGACCGCAAGGCCATGGTCGACAAGCTCCTCGAAGGCGCCGGCCGGGCCGGCTACGGGCCCGTGCCCACCGACAGCGACTGGTTCGCCAAGGGCACCGAGCGCCCGTACGACCCGGAGAAGGCGAAGAAGCTCCTCGACGACGCGGGCTGGCGGCCCGGCGGCGACGGCATCCGGGAGAAGGACGGACAGCGCGCCTCCTTCACCCTCTGGTTCCCCGCCGGTGACAAGCTCCGCGAGGAGCACGCCCTCGCCTACGCCTCCGACGCCAAGAAGGCCGGCATCGAGGTCAAGGTGCAGAGCGGCACCTGGGAGGTCATCGAGCCGCGCATGAAGGACGACGCGGTCCTCGCCGGCGGCGGCAACCCCGCCGACCCCGACTTCGACCTCTACAACCTGCTGCACTCCTCCCTCGCTCTCAACGGCTTCAACAACATGGCCGCCTACAGCAACCCCGACGTCGACAAGGCCCTCGAAGAGGGCCGGCGCAGCGGTGACAGGGCGGCCCGCAAGGACGCCTACGACAAGGTCCAGCGCGGCCTCGCCGACAACCCCGGCTACACCTTCCTCACCCACGTCGACCACCTCTACGTCATGAACGACGGGTGGAAGGACCTCTCCACCCAGGTCGAGCCGCACGACCACGGCCTCGGCGCCGGACCCTGGTGGAACGTCGAGGCCTGGCAGCCGCAGAAGTGACCCGCAGCACCACCGGGCTCCCGTGGGGGCCCATGGCACGCATGGCCGGACGGCGGCTGCTCGCCGCCGTCCCCGTCCTCGCCGCCGTCACCTTCGGCGTCTTCGCCCTCGCCGCCGCCTCGCCCTTCGACCCGGCGAAGGCGTACGCCGGCAGCGCCGCGCTCGGCGCCCGCCAGGACGTCCTCGACCAGCTGCGTGCCAACCTCGGCGCCGACCGGCCCTTCGCCGCCCGCTGGTGGGACTGGCTCACCTCGGCCCTCACCGGCGACCTCGGCGTCTCCGCCTCGCTCCGCCAGCCCGTCGCCCAGGTCATCGGCGAGCGCATCGGCTGGTCCGTCCTGCTGTGCGGCATCGCCTTCGCCCTGGCCGTCACCGCCGGCACCGCGCTGGGCGTGCTCGCGGCCCGCCGCCGCGGCGGCCTGTTCGACCGGGCCGTGACCTCCCTGGCGTACGCGCTGGAAGCCGCGCCGCCGTTCTGGCTCGGCCTCCTCGCCATCTGGCTCTTCGCCCTCAAGCTCGGCGCGCTGCCCGCCGGCGGCCTCACCGACACCGGCAGCGACGTCGCCACCGCCGGCCAGATCGCCTCCCACGTCGTCCTGCCCGCGGCGGTCCTCGCCGTCTCCCAGCTGCCCTGGTTCGTGCTGTACGTGCGCCAGGGCGTCGGCGACGCCCTGGCCGAGGATCCCGTACGCGGCGCCCGTGCTCGCGGCCTGAGCGAACGCACCGTCCTGCTCCGCCACGCCCTGCGCTCCGGTCTGCTGCCCGTCCTCACCCTCACCGGCTCCCGCGTCCCCGAACTCATCACGGGCGCCCTGCTGGTGGAGACCGTCTTCAGCTGGCCGGGCATCGCCTCCGCGACCGTGGAGGCCGCCACCAAGACCGACTTCCCGCTGCTCGCGGCCCTGACCGTGCTCGCCACCGCCGCCGTCCTCGCCGGGAACCTCCTCGCCGACCTGCTGTACGGGCTGGCCGATCCGAGGGTGGGCTTCGATGGCTGACCGGATTGCCGACGGGACGTCTGACCGGATGGCCGACCGGACTACCGGCCGGCCGGCCGGCCGCCTGCGTACGGGCCTCTCCGCCGCCGTCATCGCGGCCGTCGTCCTCGCCGTCCTTGCCGTACCGCCCTTCGCCCCTCTCGACGAGCAGGCCGTCGACCTGGCCGCCAAGCTCCGGCCGCCCACGTGGGCGCACCCCTTCGGCACCGACGAAGTCGGCCGCGACCTGCTGCTGCGCAGTGTGTACGGGCTCCGCGTCTCCCTCTTCGTCGGCGTCGCCGCGGCCCTCGCCGCGACCGTGATCGGCACGGCGGTCGGCGCGGCCGCGGGCGCGCTCGGCGGCTGGGCGGACCGCGTCCTGATGCGGATCGTCGACCTCTTCTCGTCCGTGCCGCACCTGCTGCTCGGCATCTTCGTCGTCACGATGTTCCGGCCGGGCGTCTGGCCCGTGGTGGCCTCCGTCGTCGTCACGCACTGGCTGTCGACGGCCCGCATCGTACGGGCGGAGGTGCTGTCCCTGCGCTCGCGCCCGTACGTCGACGCGGCCGTCTCCGGCGGCGCGTCACGGTGGCGGGTGACCGTCCGCCACCTGCTCCCGGCCGTCCTGCCGCAGGCCGGCCTCGCGGCCGTGCTGATGATCCCGCACGCCATCTGGCACGAGTCCGCCCTGTCGTTCCTGGGCCTCGGCCTGCCCACGCACCAGGCGAGCCTCGGCAACATGGTCCAGAGCGCGCGCGGCTCCCTGCTGGCGGGCGACTGGTGGCCCACGCTCTTCCCCGGGCTGTTCATCATCGTCCCCACCCTGGCCGTGGCCGGGCTGGCGGGCGCCTGGCGGGAACGGCTCAACCCGCGACGCCGATCGGAGCTGACCCTGTGAGTCCGGTGAACCCTGCCGCCCCCCTCAGCCCCGTGCCGGCCGTACGCGACAGCCCCGTCCTGTCCGTACGGGACCTCTCCGTACGGTTCCGGATGCGCGGAGGGCGGGAGATCGCCGCCGTCACCGGCGCTTCCTTCGACCTGGGCCCCGGCGAGTGCCTGGCCCTCATCGGCGAGAGCGGCTGCGGCAAGTCCGTCCTGGCCTCGGCGCTCCTCGGCCTGCTGCCCCGCAACGCCCGCACCGAAGGCCGCGCGCACCTCGGCGAGCTGGACCTGCTCGCCGCGAGCGAGCGCACCCTCGCGCGCACCGTACGCGGCCGCCGCATCGGCCTCGTGCCGCAGAGCCCCGCCGCGCACCTCACCCCCGTCCGCACCGTGCGCTCCCAGCTGGAGGAGACCGTCCGGGAGCTGACGGGCACCGGCAAGGCCGGGCTGCGGGCGGCGGCCGAAGCCGCTGCCGAGCGGGCGGCCTTCCCCGTCACCCACCTGGACCGCTACCCCCACCAGCTCTCCGGCGGCCTCGCGCAGCGCGCGGCCACCGCCCTCGCCCTCGTCGGCGACGCCCCGCTGCTGCTCGCCGACGAGCCCACGACCGGCCTCGACCGCGAGCTCGTCGACCGCACGGCGGACGAGCTGCGGCGGCACGCCGACGCCGGCCGCGCCCTGCTGATGATCACGCACGACCTCGCGGCGGCCCGGCGCATCGCCGACCGCGTCGCCGTCATGTACGCGGGCCGCATTGTGGAAATCTCCGACGCTCCTGCCTTCTTCGGCGAGCCGGGCCCCCGCCACCCGTACGCTCGCGCGCTGCTCGACGCTCTCCCCGAGCGCGCCTTCACCCCGATTCCCGGCATGCCCCCGGAACTCGGCGACCTGCCGCCCGGCTGTGCCTTCGCCGCCCGCTGCGCACGGGCGAGCGACCGCTGCGGGACGGTCCCGGCGCTCGTCGAAGGCGTCGCCTGCCACCACCCGGTCGCCTGCCACCACCCGGAGGAGACCCCGCGTGCTTGAGCTGAACCGCATCACCGCGGGCTACGTACCGCGCCGCCCCGTCGTCCGCGGCGTCTCCCTGACGATCGAGCCCGGCAAGGCCGTCGGCCTGCTCGGCCCGAGCGGCTGCGGCAAGTCCACCCTCGCCCGGGTGGCCGCCCTGCTGCACCGCCCGGACTCCGGCACGGTCGTCATCGACGGCGAACCGGTCCGCGGCGCGCGCCACCGCGCCACGCGCGCGCAACGCACGGCCTCCGGCGTGGTCTTCCAGCAGCCCCGGCTCGCCGCGGACCCGCGCCTGCGCCTGCGCGACCTGATCGCCGAACCGCTGCGGGCGACCGGCCGGCGGGGCGAGGCGGCAGCGGCGGTGGCCGCGCTGGCCGAGCGCGTCGGGCTCTCCGGAGAACTCCTCGCGCGGCGGCCGCACGAGGTCAGCGACGGCCAGCTGCAGCGCGCCTGCCTGGCCAGGGCCCTCGTCCTGCGCCCGCGCTGGCTGATCTGCGACGAGATGACGGCGATGCTGGACGCGTCGACGGCGGCCGCCCT
Organism: Streptomyces sp. URMC 127; assembly: GCF_051386535.1. Taxonomy (NCBI): domain Bacteria; kingdom Bacillati; phylum Actinomycetota; class Actinomycetes; order Kitasatosporales; family Streptomycetaceae; genus Streptomyces; species Streptomyces sp. URMC 127. Next base: position 53,149 of record NZ_JBPQTW010000018.1, on the reverse strand, counting down.
CGTGGCGGTGGTGGAGGACTACCGGGCCGGGAGCGGCGCGGGACTGCTGGCGGTGGGGCACGACAAGGTGCTGCTGGACCGCTGGTGCGACGAGACGGTGCACTGGGACGCGCTGGGCCCGCAAAAAGACGCGCCGGGCCCGCAGAAAACACAGCAGAAAACACAGCCGTCCGGCGTGTGAGGACCGGGGCCCGGGGCGGGGCCCCGAAACCTAGCGCCGGCTGCCGGCGAGCTCGCGCCCGGCGACCGGCTCCGCCGGCCGCGGCGCGGACTTCCGCACCGTGGCCACCGCGACGCCCGCCAGGACGAGCAGCCCGCCGCCGGCCGCGTTGAGCGAGGGCAGGTTGCCCAGGAACACCGCGTCCAGGAGCAGCGCGGCGACCGGCACCGCGTACAGCACCAGCGCCGCCGTCGACGCCGTCGTGGCGCGCAGCGTCCGCGACCAGGTCCAGAAGGCCATCGCGGTGCAGCCCACGCCCAGCCACAGCACGGCCAGCGTGCGGTGCCCGTCGGCCGCCGCGATCTGCCCCACGGCGCCGGGAGCGAGCGGCAGCAGCGGCAGCATGCCGAACAGGCTGCCGTAGAAGACGCATTCCACGCCTGAGTACTTCTTCAGCAGCGGCTTCTGCAGCGCGAACGACGTCGCCTGCGTGGCGGCGGCGCCCAGCACCATGAGCGCGCCCATCAGCGAGCCGCTCCCGCCGCCCGAGGTGACGGCGACGGTGAGCGCGCCGGTGAGCGCCACGGCGAGACCGGCGAGGCCCCGCCTGCCGGGCCGGTCGCCCAGGAAGGCCATGCCGAGCACGGTCGTGAAAACAGGGGAGGCGGCGATCAGCATGGCCGCGGTGCCCGCGTCCACGCTCTGCTCGCCGGCGCACAGCAGCACCTGATAGGCCGTCATCCCGGTCAGGCCGAAGGCCGCCATCCGCAGCGCGTCGGCGCGCCGCAGCCGGCCGATGCGCCCGAGGAACAGGCACGGCAGGAGGAGGACCACGGTGATGGCCATGCGCAGGAGCGCTATCGCGGCCGGGGAGTAATCCGGCAGCGCCACCTGAATGGCGGTGAAAGCGGAACCCCACAGCAGCGCGGTCGCCGCCATCGGGGCCCACGGAATTCCGGTGCGCTGTGCCGAGGTCATACCGGCAAGCTAACAACGCCCGATCTATAAGGCAAATAAAGAATTCTATTCACTTCTCAAAGTAATTCTTTGAGGCATGGCCCCCGAGTGCTCGGCCGCTGTCACCGCCGCCGCACCAGCGGGAACGGCAGCGTCTCCCGGATCGACAGCCCCGTCAGGAACATCACCAGCCGGTCCACCCCGATCCCCAGCCCTCCCGTCGGCGGCATCGCGTACTCCAGGGCCCGCAGGAAGTCCTCGTCCAGCTCCATCGCCTCCGGGTCGCCGCCCGCGGCCAGCAGCGACTGCGCGGTCAGCCGGCGCCGCTGCTCGACCGGGTCGATCAGCTCCGAGTACGCCGTGCCGAGCTCGGTGCCGAACGCCACCAGGTCCCAGCGCTCCGCAAGCCGCGGATCCGCCCGGTGCGGCCGCGTCAGCGGCGAGACGTCGGTGGGGAAGTCCTTGTAGAAGACCGGCAGCTCCGTGCGCTCCTCGACCAGCCGCTCGTACATCTCCAGCACGATGTCGCCGCGCCCGTCCTCCGGCCGGTGCGGCACCCCCGCGGCGTCGCAGAGCCGCCGCAGCGTCCCCTCCGGCGTGTCCGCACCGATCTCCTCGCCGAGCACCTCCGACACCGCGCCGTAGACCGTCTTCACCGGCCACGGCCCCGAGATGTCGTGCTCGACGAGCTTCCCCCCCGCGTCCGGCCGCAGCGCCACCACCGCACCGTGGGCGGCGGCCGCCGCGGCCTGGATCAGCTCGCGCGTCAGGTCGAGCATCACGTCGTAGTCCGCGAACGCCTGATAAGCCTCCAGCATCGTGAATTCCGGATTGTGCTTGTACGAGACCCCCTCGTTGCGGAAGGTGCGGCCCATTTCGAAGACCTTTTCCATACCGCCCACGCACAGCCGCTTCAGATACAGCTCCGGCGCGATCCGCAGGTACAGGTCGAGGTCGTAGGCGTTGATGTGGGTGGTGAACGGGCGGGCGTTCGCGCCGCCGTGGATCTGCTGCAGCATCGGCGTCTCGACCTCCAGGAAGCCGCGGTCCAGCAGCCCCTGGCGCAGCGCCTGCACGGCCGCGCTGCGCGCCCGCACCGTCCGCCGCGCCTCCGGCGAGACGGCCAGATCCACGTAGCGCATCCGCACCCGCGCCTCGGGGTCGCTCAGGCCGTGCCGCTTGTCGGGCAGGGGACGCAGGCACTTGGCGGTCATCCGGGCGCTGCTCACGAAGACGGTGAGCTCACCGCGGTCGGTGGTGCCGACCTCGCCCTCCGCCTCGATGTGGTCGCCGAGGTCGATGTGCGTGGCGAAGCGCCGCAGCCCCTCCCGCCCGCAGTCCTCGCGCGTGAACGTCAGCTGCAGGTCGCCCGACCAGTCGCGCAGCACGGCGAACGCGACCCCGCCGTGGTTGCGGACCAGCAGCACGCGGCCGGCCACGGTCACCCGCTCGCCCGTGCGCGACGACGGCGCGAGCCCCGCGTGGGCGGCGCGGATCGCGGCGAGCGTGTGCGTACGGCGGGCGTCGGCGGGATACGGGTCCACGCCCGCCGCCCGCAGCAGCTCCAGCTTCCGCCGCCGCACCCGCACCTGCTCCGGCAGCCCGGCGAGCCCGTCCGCCCCCGCCTCCTCGGCGCCGGTCTCCAGGCCCAGCTCGGAGAGCGGCGGCAGGCCCGCCGTGGACGCCGGGCTGGTGACACCCCTGGCCCGGCCCCGGCTCCACAGTTGGCCCAGACTCGGCACCGCGACGAAGCCCTCGGCGATGCCGGCCGCCAGCCCGATCCGCGCCAGCGCCCCCGCGTCGGCGTAGCAGAGGAACCGCGGATGCCACTCAGGGTTGTACTTCACGTTCGAGCGGTAGAGGGCCTCCAGCTGCCACCACCGGGAGAAGAACAGCAGCAGCCTGCGCCACAGCCGCAGCACGGGCCCCGCGCCGATCCGCGCGCCCTCCTCGAACGCCGAGCGGAAGACGGCGAAGTTGAGCGAGACACGCTTGACGCCGAACCGCCCCGCCTGCGCGCACAGCCGGGCGACCATGAACTCCATGACGCCGTTGGGCGCGGCCCGGTCCCGGCGCATCACGTCCAGCGAGACCCCGTCCCTGCCCCACGGCACGAACGACAGCAGGGCGATCATCGTCCCCTCGCTGTCGAACGCCTCCACCAGCAGGCAGTCGCCGTCGGCCGGGTCGCCCAGCCGGCCCAGCGCCATGGAGAAGCCCCGCTCGGTCTCGGTGTCCCGCCAGGCGTCCGCCCGGTGGATCACCTCGCCCATCTCCTCGTCGGTCAGCGCCGAGTGGCGCCGGATCCGTACGGTCGCGCCGGTGCGCTCGACCCGGTGCACGGCCTGCCGCGTCACCCGCATCTCGCGCCCTTCCAGGTCGAACGAGGCGACCTGCAGGATCGCTTCGTCACCCAGCTGGAGCGCCCCCAGCCCCGAGCGGGCGTACGCCTTCGCGCCCGCCTCGCTGGCCCCCATCACGGCCGGCTGCCAGCCGTAGCGGCCCGCGACCGCAAGCCAGGCGTCGATCGCCGGCGTCCACGCCTCCGGGTCGCCCAGCGGGTCGCCGGAGGCCAGGCAGACGCCCGCCTCGACCCGGTACGTCACCGCGGCCTTGCCGCTCGGGGAGAAGACCACGGCCTTGTCCCGGCGGGTCGCGAAGTAGCCCAGCGAGTCCTGGCCGCCGTAACGGGCCAGGAGGGCGCGGATCCGCGGCTCCTCGTCGTCGTGCAGCGCCGCCTCCAGGCGCTGCGAGCGGAAGAGCGCCATGGCGGCGTTCAGCAGCGCCAGCGCGCCGAACAGCCCGAGCAGGAAGTACAGCCAGTGCGGGGGGTGCCCGGCGAAGTGCCGGCCGCTCACCAGCCCGCCGCACACCTTGTTGGCGACGAACAGCAGCCGGTTCCCCGCGCCGCGCTCCAGCGAGCCCGGGAACAGCGACACCAGGCCCCAGCCCACCAGGGTCGCCACGGCCAGGCCCGCCGCCAGCACCAGCAGCGCCCGCAGGAACGCCCCACGGCGCGACGCCGCGTAGAACTCCCGGCGGGCAAGGATCAGCAGCGCCATCGCGGCCACGCACAGCACCAGCGAGGGGATCGTGTCCCAGTAGCCCACCGCCAGCAGCAGGGCGTCGGCGACCAGCAGCAGCGTCAGATAGGCCAGGACGAACCAGAGGGTGACCCGTTTGCGAGCGGCCATCGCCGTCGCGAGGAGCAGCAGGAAGACGGCGTAGGCCAGGTTCGGGGCGGTGGGGACGGTCAGCGTGTCGAGCGCCTCCGTCAGCGGGCCGACCGCCCGCCGCAGCGGCACGATCAGCGACGTGACCGCGCAGAACAGGCCGAGGGCGCCGAAGAAGACCGCGAACCCGTCGGGCACCCGGTGCAGGAGCCGCCGCCACGCGGACTCGCGCTCCCCGCCCTCACGGCCCTGCGGAGCCGGGGCGGGCCGCTCCGCGGAAGGCCTGCTGTCGGCGGCTGTGCGGCTCATTCCGCCAGCCTAGGCACCCTGCGGGCGGCTTGCCTGCCGAGCGCACCGGCCCGGACGGCGACGCTCGTACCTGAATGGAGTACACGCGGCGCGCCGGGCCGGGGCGCCCGGTGGGCCAGACTGACGGACAACCGCACCACCGAGGAGGTTCGCCATGGCCATTTCGCTCTCCGTGGTCCTGCTGTTGCTCGTCCTGGTGGTCGTGTTCCTGCGCAGCGGCTCGCTGCGCATGTCGAACGCCCTGGTCTGCGTCCTCCTCGGCTTCCTTCTCGCGAGCACGAGCATCGCACCCACGATCTCGGACGGGCTGTCCACCACCGCGCGCATCGTGAGCGGCGTGCGGCCCTGAGCGGATGTGTGACGCCCCGGCCGGGCCCGCTGTCGGCGGGCCCGGCCGGGGAACGGCACGCGGCGGTGCGGCCTAGCGCCCGATCTCGACGTCCTCCAGGACGCCCAGGGCGTCCGGCACGAGGATCGCCGCCGAGAAGTAGGCGCTCACCAGGTACGAGGAGATCGCCTGCTCGCTGATGCCCATGAACCGCACGTTGAGGCTCGGCTGGAACTCGTCCGGGATGCCCGTCTGGTGCAGGCCCACGACACCCTGGTTGTCCTCGCCCGTGCGCATGGCGATGATCGAGCTCGTCCCGGACTCGCTCACCGGGATCTTGTTGCAGGGCAGCAGCGGCACACCGCGCCAGGAGCGCACGGAGGAGCCCAGGACGTCGATGGACTGCGGGTAGAGGCCCCGGGCGGTGCATTCCCGGCCGAACGCCGCGATGGTCCGCGGGTGGGCCAGGATGAACTGGGTCTTGCGGCGGCGCGCGAGCAGCTCGTCGAGGTCGTCGGGGGTGGGCGGGCCGCTGCGGGTGTGGATGCGCTGGCTGATGTCGGCGTTGTGCAGCAGGCCGAACTCGCGGTTGTTGACGATCTCGTGCTCCTGGCGCTCGCGCAGCGCCTCGACCGTCAGCCGCAGCTGCTGCTCGAGCTGGCTCATCGGGTCGTTGTAGAGGTCGGCGACGCGGGTGTGGACGCGCAGGACGGTCTGGGCGACGCTCAGCTCGTACTCGCGCGGGGAGAGCTCGTAGTCCACGAAGGTGCCGGTGATGGCCGGCTCGCCGACGTGGCCGGACGTCACCGCGATGTCGGCCTCGCCGCGCTTGTTCACCGGCTTGGCGGGGCGGGAGGCGTACGCCTCGACGTGCGCGCGCAGCGCGTCGGAGCGCTCGGCCAGCTCCTGGAAGGTCTGCAGCGGGAGCACGAGCACCGTGCAGCGGGTCACGGCCCGGACGCTGAACTTCCAGGTGCCGTCGGGCTCCAGGGGCACCTGCTCGCCGAAGTAGTCACCGTCGGCCAGCACGCCGAGCACGGTCTCGTCGCCGTACTTTCCGGTGCCCGTCTTGTTGAGCTTGCCGTGGGCGACGAGGAAGATCTGGTCGGCGGGCGCGCCGGCCTCGACGAGCGTGTCACCGGCGGCGTACTCGCGCTGGACGAACCCGTCCGCCAGCGCCTCCAGCGTGTCGTTGTCGCCGAAATCCCGCAGCAGGGGCAGCTCCCCGAGCTCCGGCGGGATGACCCGGACCTCGGAACCGGTCGAGATGAACTCGACCCGGCCGTCCCCGACGGTGTACGTGAGCCGCCTGTTCACCCGGTAGGTGCCGGCGGACACCTGCACCCAGGGCAGCACGCGCAGCAGCCAGCGGGACGAGATCCCCTGCATCTGCGGGACGGACTTGGTCGTCGTGGCGAGCTGGCGTGCCGCGGACGTGCCGAGGCTGAGCTGCGCCTCCCCGGAGGGTGCGGCCGCCACTCCGGACTCGACTGACGTGGTCATAACTGGTTGTCACCCATCTGTGTGCGGTACTCGGCGCGGGTCCGCGGATTCGCGGAACCGCAGTGCGCGGAACGTGGTGCGGCGGCGGGGATCAGTGCCCGATCTCGACGTTCTCCAGAATTCCGAGGGCGTCCGGCACCAGGACGGCGGCGGAGTAGTAGACGCTCACCAGATAGGAGATGATGGCCTGCTCGCTGATGCCCATGAAACGAACGGAGAGGCTCGGCCGGTATTCGTCGGGAATTCCCGTGCGGTGCAGCCCGACCACTCCCCGGGATTCCTCTCCGGTGCGCATCAGGAGAACGGAGCTGGTGCCGTTCTCACTGATCGGGATCTTGTTGCACGGGAAGATGGGAATTCCGCGCCAGGCGGGCACCGAGTGCCCGCCCACGGCGGCATTGTCCGGATACACGCCGCGCCGGTTGAATTCGCGGGCGATCGCCGCGATCGTGCGCGGGTGGGCCAGCAGGAAGCCGGGGTCCTTCCAGACCGTGGCGAGCAGCTCGTCGAGGTCGTCGGGGGTGGGCGGGCCGCTGCGGGTGTGGATGCGCTGCTTGAGGTCGGCGTTGTGCAGCAGGCCGAACGTGCGGTTGTTGATCATCTCGTGCTCCTGGCGCTCGCGCAGGGCCTCGATGGTCAGCCGCAGCTGCTGCTCGACCTGGTTCATGGGCTCGTTGTAGAGGTCGGCGACGCGGGTATGGACGCGCAGGACGGTCTGGGCGACGCTCAGCTCGTACTCACGGGGGGCCAGCTCGTAGTCCGCGAAGACGCCGGGCAGCACCGGCTCGCCGGCGTGGCCCGCGGCCACGTCGATGGCCGACTCCCCGTGCTCGTTCTGCGGGCGGGCGACGGCCGCGCGGAACGCCTCCACGTGGGAGCGCAGCTCCTGGGAGCCCTCGAGGACCTCCTGGAACGCCTGGCGCGGCATCGTCAGGACCGTGCAGGCGGTGACGGCCTTGACGGTGAAGTCCCAGTTGCTGTCCGCCGCCGCGGCCAGGGCCTTGTCGCCGAAGTAGCCGCCGTCGGCGATGACGCCGAGGACCGCCGGGTCGCCGTACGCGCCCTCGCGGATCTTGTTGAGCTTGCCGTGGGCGACCAGCACCACCTGGTCGGCCGGCTGCCCGGCCTCCACGACGACGTCGCCCGGCCGGAACTCCCGCTGGGTGAAGCGGCCCGCGAGCGCTTCGAGCACCTCCGGGTCGCCGAAGCCGCGCAGCAGCGGGAGCTCGCCGAGCTCCGCCGGGATGACCCGGACGTCGGCGCCCGTCGAGACGAACTCGACCCGGCCGTCGCCCAGGGTGTGCGTCAGACGCCGGTTGACCCGGTACGTGCCGCCCGGCACGTGCACCCAGGACAGCATGCGCAGGAGCCAGCGCGAGCTGATTCCCTGCATCTGCGGCACGGACTTTGTCGTGGTCGCCAGATTCCGTGCGGCCTCGGTGCCCAGGCTCAGCCGGCCGGGACCGTTATTGCCGTCGTTACCGGTCTCCACTGACGTCGTCATATCGGAATGCCCACCCATCCGTTATGGACAGCCCGCACACCCTACGGACGGGCTGCGGGCGTGCCGAAGAATTCCCCTTGACCGCTCTCGAAGCTAGCAGCGGGATATCAGCGGGCGCAGTCACTCAAAAGGGTGGATTGATCGATGATGTTACGTACGGACGAAAACGCCGATGCCGTTCGCCACCGGCCGTTCCGCGCCACCCGACGGATGATTCCGGACGGTCGTCCGCCCGCTGTCCGGATCGCGGGTGACCAGCGTGCTGGAGCCGCCCCCGTCCAGGTTCACCGCGTCGTCCGCGCCCAGGTCGCGCATCACGTCGGCGAGCTCGGCGACGGTGAGCCCCGAGCGGTAGCCGGTGCCGCCGTCCAGCGCCAGCAGGTAGAACAGCCGGCCGTCGCCGCCCACGCCCGCAGCCGTCCGTACCGCGGAGGTGGCCGAATCCAGCCCGGGCAGCAGGCGGCCGTCGCGCAGCACGGGGAACCCGCCCACCGCGAACCGCAGCGCCCCCCGCTCGGCGGGCTGCAGCCGCTCCTCGACGTGCACCGCGTCACCGGCCTTCAGCCGGCGCAGCTCGCGCGCGCCCGCGTTGCGCCCGACGAGCACCAGCGTGCCCGACGGGATCGCGCCGTGCCCCGGCTTGTGCGCGGCGCCCGTCACCTTGCCGTGCCGGACCGTCAGCTCGTAGGTGTCGTCCGTGCACGGCGCGGCCCGGTCGGCGTCCGTGCCGCAGGTGGCCCGCAGGCGTGACGCCGGACCCCAGGAAGAGGTGTACGCACCGATGCCGCCGACCGGCAGCGCGTACTGGTTGAGACCGCGCAGCGGCAGCGTCCTGCCCTTGGCGCTCACGGTGCCCTTCAGCGTGAGCCGGTCCAGCCGGGCCCGGTCGTCCGTGCCGAGGCCGATGACGTCCCGGGTGGTGGCGCCCGGCGGCAGCACCGGCCCGAAGCGCTGGCCGTCCGGCACGGCGGCGCCGAGCCGGCGGCCGCCCGCGACGGACGGGCCGACCGGCGCGCCTGTCGCCTCGACGCCCGGGTGCTGAGTCTCCGTGATGTTGAAGAAGTCGCCGTTGACCCCGGCCACCGCGCCGCGGGCGGCCGCCATCCGCGACACCGTCGCCCGGGCGGCCACCGAGCCCGGGTACAGCAGGTCGAGCGAGACGCCGGGCTCGCTCAGATCGACCCTCAGCACGTGCCCGTACGCCGGGCCGTGGGAGGCCGGCAGGGAGAAGCCCCGGTACTCGACACCGGGCGCGACGGGGGCCGGGGCCCCGAGCCGCAGCGCGGGCCGGTCACCCGCATCCGCCAGGGCGGTGCCTCCGCCGATCAGCGAGGTCCACGCCACCAGAACCGTCATCACCGAGCGCACACGTCTTCTGCGTCTGTTCACAGCGCCCCCAGAAGTCCCGTCAACTCTGGCACGGAGCAGAAGGGTTCACCATGCCCCGAAAGAACGACAGGTCAAGCGGAAGAACGACCGGAAACGCGCCGGCGTCCGCGCGGGCAACTCTCGGCACATCCCTGCCCAGGGACCCGGGCGGCCCGGATACTCACAGGCACCGGCCCGTGCGGACGGCCCGCCGCCCGCACCGCCCCACACCGTTCCGGGAGTTCCCGGAGAACCGGGAGAGCCGCCATGAGCCTTCCTTCGCGCCGCGCCGCCGTCCTCACCCTCGGAGCCGCCCTCGGCGCCGCGCTCACGGGGTCCCTCACGTCACCCGCCTCCGGCGCCCCGGCGCGGGCGCAGAGCGACGCGTCCGGCCCGCCGGGCAGGCCGCCCCTGCGCCGCGCCCACGCGCACAACGACTACGAGCACCCCCACCCCCTCGCCGACGCGCTGCGGCACGGCTTCGGCAGCGTCGAGGCGGACGTCTGGCTCGTGGACGGCAAGCTCCTCGTCGCTCACGACGCCTCCGGGCTCGACCCCGCCCGCACCCTCGAAGCCCTGTACCTCGAACCGTTGCGGCACCGGGTCAGAGCCGGGCACGGCCGCGTCTACCCGGGGCACGACCTGTCGCTGAAGCTGCTCGTCGACATCAAGACGGACGGCGCCGCGACGTACCGGGAGCTCTCCCGGCGGCTGCGCGGCTACGGCACGCTGTTCACCTCCTGCGCCGACGGCCGCATCCGCCGGGGCGCCGTCACCGCCGTGATCTCGGGGGACCGGGGCGCGCGGGGGCCCATGGCGGAGGAACGGCTGCGCCACGCGTTCTACGACGGCAGGCTCGCCGACCTCGGTGCCGGTGCCCCCGCGTCCTTCATCCCGCTGGTGAGCGACAACTGGACCGGTCTCTTCGGCTGGCGGGGCTCCGGCCCCATGCCCGCCCGGGAGAAGGCCCGTCTCCGGCAGATCGTCTCCACCGCGCACGCCGAGGGCCGGCGGGTACGGTTCTGGGCCACGCCGGACCTGCCCGGCCCGGCGCGCGAGGCCGTGTGGCGGGAGCTGTTCGCCGCCGGCGTGGACCTCCTCAACACGGACGACCTGGCGGGTCTGGAGGCGTTCCTGCGCGCGGCGGGCCGGGACTGAGCACCCGCGGCCGGCCCGGTGGCGGGCCGGCCGGCGGAATATCCCGGTCCGGGGTGGATTGTGTGGCGGTACCGTCACCGCCGCCGGCTGTGCGCGCGCCCGGCGGGACGCTGGCCGCATGGCCCCTCCATCCGGTCCGCCTGGTCCATCTGATCCAGGTTCACCTGGCCCGCCTGGTCCGCCGTACGGACCGCCGGCGGGTCCGCCTCCGGGCGGCTTCGGGCCCGCCCAGCCGCCGTGGGACGCGCCTCCGCCGCCGCCCCCTCGCTGGGGCGGTGGGCGGCGGGCCGCCCTCCTCGCCGCCGCCCTGGTGGCCGTCGCGGCGCTCGGGGTCGGCGCCGTGCTCTTCGCCGGCAGCAAGGACGGCAAGCCGGTCGGGCCGGGTGACGGAGGGTCGCCCGGCGGGACCGCATCGGCGCCGTTGACGGTGCCCAGCGGGTTTCCGTCCCAGTGGCCGACGGCGCTGCCGTCCGGTCTGCCCAGCGGCTTCCCCACCAGCCTGCCCACCTCGCTGCCATCCGGTCTGCCGAGCGGCTTCCCCACGGGCCTGCTGCCGGTGTCCGGCGAGGACGGCGGCCGCTGACCCCTGGCTTGCGTACGGGCCGTCAGACGGCGGGCAGGCGAGGAAGCGCACCGCCGTCCGGTCCGGGCCGATGCGCCGCGCGCCCGGCGCGGGCATGGCGGCGCCGGGGCCGGGCCCGCCCGAACGGGATCGGCGGGCCTCCACAGGGGCCGGAGGGTCAGATAGCCTCCGCCGGAGCCGATTCCGCCGCGGCGAGCGCGCCGGGGCCGCCCTCCTGCCACGCCCGCACCGCCCGGTCGAGCTCGGACCGCTCACGTCCGCAGCCCGCCGCGAGCCGTTCGGCGATCCGGTCGTCCGGCCCGGCCGCGGCGAGCCGCACGGCGTCCTCCCACAGCGTGAGCTCCCGCGCGACGGGAGCGCGCTCGTGACCCGGCGCCAGTGCCGCCGCCAGCAGCTGCCGCGCCTGCCTCGCCGCGGCCGTCACCAGGAACTCCAGCGCCGCCGGGTCCAGCCCGGGCGCGGGCGCCACGTCACCGCCGAACATCGGCGAACGGCCCGGCGCCGTCACCGCCGGAGGCGGATCCGGCAGCGGAGGCACGGAGGAGGCCGCGGCGAACACGTCCGCGGCCGGCACGCCGGAGGCCGGGCCGTCACCACGTCCGGGCGCCCGGTCCGCCCCCGTGGGGGCGCTGCGCTTCTGCAGTTCGTCCAGCAGCTCGCGCTCCCCGCGCCCGCGCATCAGCAGCAGGACGAACGGGTCCTGGTCGAGCAGCCGAGCCATCTGGTGGCACAGGGCCGACGTGTGCGCGCAGTGGTCCCAGGCCCCGCAGGAGCACTCCGGCTCCAGGTCGCCGATGCCCGGCAGCAGTTCCACCCCCGCCGCCAGCGCGTCCTCCGCCAGGTGCGGCGGTATGTCGCGGTCGAGCAGCGCCGCGATGTACCCCGTCCGGCCGGCCACCAGGTCGAGCAGCCGGTCCCAGCATGCCGCCGTGAGCTCCTGCATCACCACGTCCGCGCGGTACGGCGTGCCGTCGGGGTCCCGGACGAGCGCCGTGAGGCGTCCCGGCCGTACGGAGACCGCGCCCACCGCGCCCGCGCGCGCGTGCTTGCGCCCCGCCTTGACCTGCTGGCCGTCGAGCGCCGTGTCCTCCAGCGCCTTCAGCCACGCCCGGCCCCACCACGTCCGCGCGCCGCTCCGGCCGCGCTCCGGCGGCAGCGCCTCGAACGTGCGCTCCGCCCGGCCGGCGGCGTCCCGTGCGGTTGCATCCTGTCCGGTCAACGCCCGTTCCCCCTCAGTGCGACGAGTTCCGCCAGTTCGGCGTCGGTCAGTTCGGTCACGCCCGCCTCCGCGCCGCCCAGGACGGCGTCCGCGAGCGCCTGCTTGCGGGTGAGCATCTCGGCGATGCGGTCCTCGACCGTGCCTTCGGTGACGAACCGGTGCACCTGCACCGGCTGCGTCTGGCCGATCCGGTACGCGCGGTCGGTCGCCTGCGCCTCCACCGCCGGGTTCCACCACCGGTCGAAGTGCACGACGTGCTCCGCCCGGGTGAGGTTGAGGCCCGTGCCGGCGGCCTTCAGGGACAGCAGGAAGACGGGGACCTCGCCGTCCTGGAACCGGCGCACCATCTCCTCGCGGCGCGGGACGGGCGTCCCGCCGTGCAGCAGCTCCGTGCGGACGCCGCGCGCCCCCAGGTGCTGCTCCAGGAGACGGGCGGTGGCCACGTACTGCGTGAAGACCAGCACGCTCGCCCCCTCGGCGAGGATCGTGTCCAGCAGCTCGTCCAGGAGCTCGACCTTCCCCGAACGCCCTGCGATCCTCGGGGACTTCTCCTTGAGGAACTGCGCCGGGTGGTTGCAGATCTGCTTCAGGGCGGTCAGGAGCTTGACGATCAGGCCGCGCCGCTCCAGGCCGTCCGCGGCCGCGACCTCGGCGAGCATCTCCCGCACCACGGCCTCGTACAGGCCGGCCTGCTCCTTGGTGAGCGCCACCGCGCGGTCCGTCTCCGTCTTCGGCGGCAGCTCCGGCGCGATGCCCGGGTCGGACTTGCGGCGGCGCAGCAGGAACGGGCGGACCAGGGACGCCAGGCGCTCGGCCGCGGCCGGGTCCGCCCCGCTCTCGACCGCCTGGGCGTAGCGCCTGCGGAACCGGCCGAGCGGGCCGAGCAGCCCCGGGGTCGTCCAGTCGAGGATCGCCCACAGCTCGGAGAGGTTGTTCTCCACCGGTGTGCCGGAGAGCGCGACGCGCGCCTTCGCGCCGATCCTGCGCAGCTGCCGCGCCGTGTCGGAGGCCGGGTTCTTGACGTGCTGTGCCTCGTCCGCGACGACCAGGCCCCAGGCGACGCCGTCCAGCTGCCCGGCGTCGAGCCGCATCGTCCCGTACGTGGTGAGCACGAACTCGCCGCCGGACAGCCCTTCGAGGGAGCGCGACGCGCCGTGGAAGCGGCGTACGGGCGTGCCGGGCGCGAAGCGCTCGACCTCCCGCTGCCAGTTGCCCATCAAGGACGCGGGGCAGACGACCAGCGTCGGGCCGGCCGCGCCGGGCAGCGTCTGCCGGTGCAGGTGGAGGGCGATGAGGGTGATGGTCTTGCCGAGCCCCATGTCGTCGGCGAGACAGCCGCCCAGCCCGAGCGACGTCATCCGGTGCAGCCAGTCCAGGCCGCGCAGCTGGTAGTCGCGCAGGGTGGCGGCGAGCGCGGCGGGCGGGGGGACGGGCTCGCGCCCGTGCTCGGGGTCGGCGATGCGGTCGCGCAGCGCCGCCAGCCAGCCGGTGGGCCGGACGTCGACCTGCGGGCCGTCCTCGTCGCCCTCGTCGGCGGGCGCGCTGCCCGTCAGGGCGGCACCCAGCGCTTCGACCGGGGTGAGCTTGCGGTCCTGCCGCGCCCGGGCGTGCCGCACCGCTTCGGGGTCGACGAGCACCCACTGGTCGCGCAGGCGTACGGCGGGCCGGCCGGCTTCCGCGATCCGGTCCAGTTCGTCCTGGGTCAGGTCCAGGCCGCCGACGGCGAAGCGCCACCGGAAGGTCAGCAGGGCGTCGGCCGAGAGCAGGGACGGCATGCCGGAGCGCTCGCGGCCGGTCTCCTGGCCGTCGTCGTCCGGCGGGCCGACGACGGCTCGCGCGGTGAACGTGCGGACGAGCTCCTTCGGCCAGTGCACCTCGACCCCGGCGGCGTCGAGCGCCGCGGAGGCGCCGCCCAGCAGCTCCCCGACCTCCTCGTCGGCGAGGTCGACGGCGCCGGGGACGGCGGCGGAGAGCAGGGGCGTGAGCACGGGCCAGGCGCGGGCGGCCCGGCGCAGCGCCAGGAGCGCCTTCATGCGCGCGTCCCGGCCGAGCGCCGCGCTTGCGGGCGACGCACCGGACCACACCTCGGCGGCGTCGGCCACGACGGCGGGGTCGGAGAGGCTGTGGAGCTGCAGGACGGCCCGGAAGCGCGGGGCCGCGTGCTCGTCCGCGCCGAGCGCCCCCAGCGCCTCGACGCGCAGCGAGAGCCGTACGCCCGCGTCGTGCCCGGCGGCGACGCTCTCCGCCCAGGCGCGCTGCTCGGGCAGGCGGCGGGGCTCCGGCGCGGCGAAGGCGGGCCCGCCGGCGGCGAGGGCCGCGGCGGGGGAGCGCGGCAGCCCGTCGGCCACCGCGTCCAGGAAGGCGCGCAGGAGCTGCTCCGGCTCGGGCAGCAGCAGGGGGCCGCTGCCCGGGAGCGGTACGGCGTGCGCCGCGGGCGGCATCGCCGCGGCCAGGTCACGCACCCGGCGCAGGTCGTCGGCGGTGAGCGGGCCGACGCGCCACGCGTCGTGGTCGGTCGCGGACAGCCCGGGCAGCAGGCGCCCGCGCGCCGCCAGCTGGAGGGCGAGGACGGCGGCGGCGCCCCAGAAGGCGGCCGCCTCGCAGGCGCGGGCGGCCCGGGCGCGGGTGAGGACGGGCAGGGCGTCGCGCACCGGCAGCACGGCGGCCCGCACGGTCGTCGTGGTGACGCCGTCGCCGTCCGCGACGGCGACGGTCAGGTCCTCGACGCCGCCCGGGGAGGCGGGTGGTTCGTCGTCCGGGAGCCAGAAGGCCACCCGCCCGGTGCGTGCGGGGTCACCGGGCAGGAAGACCGCCGAGCACCGGGCGAGCCGGGAGATCTCGGAGGGTGTTGCGGCAGAGGGCGGTGTCACAGCGCTGCGCATTCCTCAAATTTGACTAGTCGGAGTCCGGAGCGGCCGAGGGTACAGGAAGCGCGCTCCGGACGAAGTCCTCCGCGACGTGAGCCGGGCCACACCGGCGGAGGTGAGGTGTACTCAGCCCCCCTGTCGCCGGAGGGGCTTCCCCCTGCCCCCGGGAGGGGGCTCCCCCCGCAGGACCCGGGTGGTGGCGCCATGGTTCCCCACCGCCCCCGATCCGTACGTTCTGTGAGGTCAGCCCCGCTATCCGATCGTCCGGAGAATCCATGCCCCAGGCAGCCGCACTGCTCGCGAAACCCGCACCCGGCAGTGACTTCGCCCCTCTGCTCCGCCAGGTCCGGGACCAGGGTCTCCTCGAACGCCGCAGGGGATGGTACGCGTGCAGCATCGCGGTGAACCTCGTGGCGCTCGCCGCCACGGCGGCCGGGATCGTGCTCAGCGGCGACTCCTGGCGTACGGTCCTGCTGGCCGTTCCCGCGGCCCTGTTCTGGGCCCGCACCGCCTTCGTCGGGCACGACAGCGGGCACGCCCAGATAGCCGCCACCCGGCGCACGGGCAGGCTGATCGGCCTCCTCCACGCCGACCTCCTGCTGGGCATGAGCTACGGATGGTGGAACGACAAGCACAACCGCCACCACGCCAACCCCAACCACGTCGGCAAGGACCCCGACGTCGGCGTCGGCGCGCTCGTGTGGACCCGGGAACAGGCCGCGCAGCGCCGGGGGCCCGCCGTCCGGTGGCTCACCCGCAACCAGGCCCGGCTCTTCTTCCCCATGCTGCTGCTCGAAGGCATCAACCTGAAGGTATCGAGCGTGCGCGACCTCGGGCGGCGCAGCGCCCGGGAGCGGCGGACGGAAGCCGTGCTCCTCGCCCTCCACGCGGCCGGCTACGCCGCCCTGCTGCTGACCTCGATGTCCCCCGGCAAAGCGGTCGTCTTCGCCCTGGTCCACCACGCGCTCTTCGGCCTCCACCTCGGCATGGTCTTCGCCCCCAACCACAAGGGCATGGAGATGCCCGACCCGCACGGCGACCGCTGGGGCCACCTGCAGCGCCAGGTCCTCACTTCGCGGAACGTACGCGGCGGGCCCGTCACGGACTGGCTCATGGGAGGCCTGAACTACCAGATCGAGCACCACCTCTTCCCGAACATGCCGCGGCCTCACCTGCGCCTCGCCCGGCCGCTGGTCCGCGCGCACTGCCGCGCGTCGGGGCTGCCGTACACGGAGACTGGAATCGCCGGCTCGTACCGTCAGGCGCTGCACCACATGCACGAGGTGGGCGCCCCGCTGCGGGCCGGGTGAGGAACCGGGGCGGGCCGCCGGGCGTTCTCCCGGACAGAGCGGCCGCCGTCGCGAAGGAGGCAGGGAAATGAGCAACAGGGCCAAGGTTGCCGCCGGAGGCGTGGCCGTCGGAGTGATCCTCATGTGGCTGCTGCCCTTCTGGGCCGCCCTGCTGGTGATCGTCGGAGTCCCGGTGGGCGCGTATCTGCTGCTGGACCCCTCGCAGCGCAAGCGGCTGCGCCGGGTGTCGCGCAAGGAGCTCGGCCGCTGAAGGCCGGCGGTCCCGCGCGGGGCCGGCCGGCGCGGAGGTCAGCCGGTGAAGGCCGGGGCCAGCGCCGCGGCCATGGCGATCCGCGGACTGCCGGACCCGTCCGCGGGAACGGTCCACAGATCCGATCCGTCGCCGCCGGGCAGCGCGTAGACGAGGGTGCGGTCGTCCCGCCAGACCGCCTGGTCGTCGATGCTGCGCCGCTCGGCCGCCGGGGTCTCGCGCTGCGTGCGCAGGTCAAGGACGTACAGCCGCCAGGGCGCGCCGTCGGGCGCGCCCTCGACGCGCTTCTTGTAGGCGATGCGCGTCCCGTCCGGCGACAGGGACGGGCATTCGGCGTTGGTGCGCACGGCCCGCAGGGTCCGCCCGGTGCGGTCGCCCTCGACGAGATGCGTCCGCCCGCCCGTCGCGACGGTCGCGTAGAAGCGCCTGTCGTCGGCGAACGTGACGCCCCAGACGTTGGTGTCCACGGCCTTGTGCGGCCGCCCGTCCAGGAAGAACCGGTAGTCCTCCAGGTTGCGGTCCAGCGTCCAGGTGCGCAGGTCCAGAACGGAGGTCCGCGTGGAGAAGTTCGTACCCGCGTACGAGTCGCCGCTGACGAAGACGGTCCAGGCGACGGTACGACCGCTGGGGGACACCCGCGCGCGGGTCGGTACGCCCGCCAGGTCGTAGTGGCGCAGTTCGCGCAGCCGGGAGTCCAGGACGACGGCCCGGTAGCCGTCGCGGAGCCCGCCGTGCACCGCCTGCAGGCAGATGCCCGTGCCGCCCGCCGCGTGGAAGCGCAGGCAGTGCACTCCGGAGGCGGTGCGCGGGCCGGAGGGGCCGGCGGCGGGCACCGAGGCGATCTCGTCGCGGTGCGGCCCCCAGACCATGTTCCGGAAGACGATCCGGCCGGGCGCGTCCAGCGCGACTTCGCCGGAGGCGACCCGGGGGCCGCCCGGACGCGCGCGGTCCTTCTCGGCGGCCCGTCCGGCGGCGTGCAAAGTGGCGGCCAGCGCGACGCCGCCGAGGACCAGGACGGCCACGAGCAGGATCAGGAGACGGTTCCTGCGGCTCACCGGCACGACCCCTCCGGATTCCGCTTCGTGTGCTCCGGGGCCGTCGAAGGGCGCAGCAGCAGGACGCTGACGGCGACGCAGACGGCCAGTCCGGCCGCTGCGGCCTGCAGCGCCGTGCGGTCACCCCAGGCGGCCCAGGCCGCGCCGAAGGCGATCGAGCAGGCGAAGCGGGCGGCCGCCTGCCCCGTCTGCACGACGGCGAGCCCGCTGCCGCGGACGGCCTCGGGGACGGCGTCGGCGGCGGCCGCGGCCAGGACGCCGTCCGTCGCGGCGTAGAAGCTCCCGTGCAGCGCGAGCGCCAGGCACGGCAGGACGGGCGAGCCGCCGAGCGGAACGGCGAGCACGCCGTACGCCCCCAGGAGCGCGAGGTGGCCGCACAGGAACAGCCGCCGCCGTCCGAAGCGGTCGGCCACGGCGCCCAGCGGCACGGCCAGGAGCAGGAAGGTTACGGCCGTCCCGAGCGGCAGCAGCGGGAACCACGCCTCGGACAGGTCAAGGCGCCGCTGCAGGGTGAGGTACAGGAACGAGTCGCTCACTGTGGTCAGCCCCAGCAGCACCGCGCACGCCGTCAGCCGGCGCACCTCGCGGCGGCGCGCCACGGCGCGCAGCGGCGCCCTCCCGGCGGGCGCGCCGCGGTGACCGGGGGCCGCCGTGCGACCCGGCACGAACAGCAGGAGCACGAGCACCCCGAGGGCGGCCGTACAGCCGCTCACGGTGAACACGGCGTCGTAGCCGCCGGCCGCTGCCCGCAGGACGAGGAAGGCGACCAGGGGTCCGGCCAGTGCGCCCGCGGTGTCCATCGCGCGGTGCACCCCGAAGGCGCGGCCGCGGGCGGCGGGTGAGCAGGCCAGCGAGATCATGGCGTCGCGCGGTGCGGTGCGCAGGCCCTTGCCCGTGCGGTCGGCGGCGAGCACCGCGCCGATCGCGGGCACGCCGTGCACGAGGAGCAGCAGCGGCTTGCACAGGGCGGACAGGCCGTAGCCGGCCGCGGCCACTGCCTTGTGGCCGCCCGGGCCGCGGTCGGCGAACCTGCCGCCGGCGAGCCGTACGAGCGCGCTGACACCGTTCTGGATGCCGTCCAGGAGGCCGAACCCGAGCGGCGAGAGACCCAGTTCGGTGACGAGGTAGAGCGGCAGGACGGCGGTGACCATCTCCGAGGAGATGTCGGTGACGAGGCTGACGGTGCCCAGGGCGAGCACCGTCGCGGGGACGGCGGCCCGCCGGCCGGAGGAGGGGGACCGGCCGGCGGTGCCGGGGACACCCGGAGCGGTGCGGCTGTCCGCGAGGTACACGGTCAGCTGTTCCAGATGCCGGTGATGTCCCGCGCGCTCGCGGCCCTGCCGGCGTGCGCGGTGCCGTACATGTCTTCGAGCGTGCGCAGGACGTCGTAGTGGTTGTAGGTGGTGGCGGACGTGGATCCCGGTGTGACGGGCTGTCCGTACAGGACGGTCGGGATGCGGTTGCCGCTGAGCCGGTTGTCCTCGTCGAAGGTGACGAGGAGCAGGCTGTTGTGGGTCTTCGCCCAGTCCGCGTAGCCCTTGAGGTTGTTCTTCAGCCAGGTGTCGCCGGTGCCGACGGAGCAGTCGTGCATGTCGCTGCAGAGGTTGGGCACGACGAACGAGACGTCCGGCAGTGTGCTGTAGTCGGAGGGGAAGGCGGCCATGGTGTGCGCAGTGGCGGTCGGCACGTTGCGGAAGCCGAACCAGGGGTTGTGCTTCTGCGCGTACTTGCCGCTCTTGCAGGTGGTCGACCCCTCGGAGGGCAGGGATTCGTTGTAGCTCGCCCAGGTCCTGCCCGCGGCGGCCAGTTCGGAGGCGAGGTTGGGCGCGTCGCTGAAGCCGGGGGTGACGCAGCTGTCGTCCGTGACGCCCTGGGTGTCGCCCGAGAAGAGGGCGTAGTAGTTGGGCTGGCTGGGGTGCGTCTCGGCGTACGAGGCGGTCAGGTTCGCTCCGCCCGCGGCGAGGGAGTTGAGGTAGGGCGCGCCGGAGCTGCCGATGACCTGGTCGTAGGCGTGGTTCTCGAAGACCACGACCACGACGTGGTCAGGGGTGGGCACGAGCGCTGCCGCGGTGGAGTCCGAGGCCCACAGGCCGAGGGAGGCGGCCGCGAGACCGGCGGCCGCCGCTGCGGCGCCGGGACGGCTGCGGCGGCGACGGCGCGGCACGCGGGGCCGGCTGATGGTGGGGGGCATGAGAGAAACGTAGGACGAGCGACGTGTCATGTACACGCCTTCAAGGTGACTGCTTCGGGAACTGTTCGAGGCTCCTGGAAGGGCCCGGGGCAGGGGGCGGTGTGACCGCGGACGGGCCGTGGCTGTTCCCGAGGTCCTTTCGGCCGCCGGGCCGGCTGGTCAGGCGACCGGTAAGTTGAGCAGCTTGCGCGCCATGCGCTGCGGCGTCTCGTCGTGCTCGCGGGCGAGCGCGAGGACCGCCCGGCACGCGAGCTCGTTCACCCCGAAGCAGAGCGCTTCGGGGGAGACCCAGCGGGCCGCTTCGGCGCTTCTCTCGTGGTCGTCCTCGGCGCACGCCGCCACATAAGCGGCCGCCGCCTCGAAGAGGTTGCGCTGCCGCCCGGCGGGCGGCGGGGGCTCCGGCGACTGCCGGGCCTCCTCGATGCGCTTGCGGAGCTTGCCGAACACCGATCCTCACCTGCCTCCGCGAGCGTTCCGTGCCGTGGTCGTTCAAGTGTGCCCGCCGCCCGTAGAGTTGAACCTCCGGCGAACGAAGGGACGACCACCGCGTGAAGCGCTACGACCGGCTCAAGGAGATCCTGAGTCTGGATCCCGAGCGGGACTTCCTCAGGATCTACCGGATCACGGCGACCCTGGAGTTCCCGTGGGACATCACACGAGCCCTCGAATTGGCGCTCTACAGGACCTATGCGGTGCCCAGCATCGGCCACCTCCTCGCGGAGACGGGCGAGTTCGCCCGCCGCCCGCAGAAGCGCTACGACGACACGGCCCTGCTGCTCGACACCGTCGTGGAGCACGGTTTCGACAGCGAGGCCGGCCGGACGGCGATCCGCCGGATCAACCAGATGCACCGCAGTTATGACATCAGCAACGAGGACATGCGCTACGTCTTGTGCACGTTCGTCGTCGTTCCGGTGCGGTGGGTGGACGCGTACGGCTGGCGAAGGCTCTCGGGGCACGAGCGGCGCGCGATCGCCGCGTACTACCGCACCCTCGGCAAGCACATGGGCATCCAGGACATCCCTCTCTCCTACGCGGAGTTCGAGCGCTGCCTGGAGGACTACGAGGCCGAGCACTTCGGCTGGGACGAGGGCGGCCGGCGCGTGTCGGACGCGACGCTCGACCTGATGGCCTCCTGGTACCCGCGCCCGCTCGCCCCGCTCGTGCGCGCCGCGAGCACGGCCCTGCTCGACGATTCCCTCCTGCGCGCGTTCCGCTACGAGCAGCCCCACCCCGCCGCCCGGGCACTCGTCCGGGGCGCCCTGCGGGCCCGGGGCAGGGCCGTGCGGCTGTTGCCGCCGCGCCGCATTCCCCACTACGTGCGCCAGAACCCCGAGATCAAGGGCTACCCCGGCGGCTACGTCGTCGCGGAGCTGGGCACCTTCCCCGCCGGCCGCCGGGGAGCGGCCTGCCCCGTGCCCCACGGACGGCCCGCCGGGGGTGCTGCGCCCGCCGGGGCCGGGGCCGAGGGGGAGGCGCCCGGCCCGGCGGGGACGGGCTCAGACCCCGCGGAGTGAGCCGATCGTCTCGCGCAGCCAGGCCAGTTCCGCCCGGCTGGTGGCGCGAGCGATGGCGAGCACTCCGCGCCGGAAGGGATCCTCGATCTCCTCGGCGGGCAGCGGCCGGTCGCCCGCGTAGAAGAAGCTCGCCGGCTGCTGGAGGAAGGCGAGGCGCCGTTCCAGCACGGCGGCCTGTCCCGCCGGTTCACCGAGGTGCCGCAGGAACGCGAGCACGGTGAACCAGCGGTTCTCGTCCGTGATGTCGTTCTCGGCCGGTTCCGCCAGCCGGTTCCGCAGCTCCTCACGGCCGTGCGGTGTGAGGCTCAGCACGTGCCGAGGGGCGGCTCCGGAGCCGGGCCGGGTCTCGCGGGCCAGCAGCCCCGCCGACTCCAGCCGCTTGATCGCCGGATAGAGCGACCCCTCCGCCACGGGCTTGACGTGCCCGGTGAGCGCGGCGATGCGTTTGCGCAGCTCGTATCCGTGCAGTGAAGCGTCGTAGAGAAAACCGAGGATGGCGAGTTCAAGCATGGCGGTATTCAACCCGACAGCCGCTGTACATCGCTCTGGCGGTACATCGTGATCGATGTATGGTGATGATCCAGTACGGAATCGCTGGAGGGGAGAAGGGCATGCGACAGGCGGAGTTCGGATCCACGGGGGCCTGTGTGCGATGGACCGAGGCCGCCGGAGGCGGCCCCGCGCGGGTCTACCTCCACGGCCTGGGTTCGGCCTCGGCCGTCTACCACGCGCACATCGCGGCCGCTTCCGCGCTGGCCGACCGGCGTTCGCTCTTCGTCGACCTCCCGGGACACGGCATCAGCGACCGCCCCCTGGACTTCGGTTACACGCTGGAGGAGCACGCCGACGCCGTGGCCGCGGCGCTGCACGCGGCCGGCGTCAAGGGCGCCGAGGTCGTGGGTCACAGCATGGGCGGTGCGGTCGCCGTCGTGCTCGCGACGCGGCGGCCCGAGCTGGTGTCCGGCCTCGTCCTCGCCGAGGCGAACCTGGACCCCGACCCGCCCCGCACGGCCGGCAGCAGCGGCATCGCTTCCTACACGGAGGAAGGTTTCGTCCACGGTGGCGGGTTCACGGAGACGCTGCAGCGGGTGGGGCCGCTCTGGCGCGCGACGATGCGGCTGGCCGACCCGACGGCGCTCCACCGCAGCGCCGTCGGCCTGGTCCGGGGGACCCGGCCGACGATGCGCCGGATGCTGCAGGAACTGGCCATTCCGCGGACGTATCTGATGGGTGAGCTGAGCGGTGAACTCCCGGGGCGCGAGGAGCTGGAGGCGTCCGGTGTGGTCGTGCAGACCGTGCCCCGTGCCGGGCACAACATGATGTTCGACAACCCCGCCGCCTTCGTGGAGGCGGTCGCCGGACAGTCCCTGCTGACCTCGTAAGCCCTCTCCGCCCCGCTCCCTTACGGTTCCCTCAGCCTCGGACCGCTCCGTTCCGCTCGGGGCGGTCCGTGCGGCTCGCGAGCACCAGGAACCGGGTGTCCTCGTCCGTGTACGAGTCGAGGCGCCAGCCGCCGCGCGCCAGCAAGGGGCGCAGGTTGGGCTCGGCACGCTCGTCATCGGGCGTCACCTGACGGCCGTGGCGGGCCGCGAGCGCGGCCCGGCCGACGGGGTGGAACAGCGCGAGCCGCCCGCCGGGCCGTACGACGCGGGCCAGCTCGGACAGGCCTTCCACCAGGTCCGCCAGGTGCGAGACGAGGCCCGCGGCGAAGACGGCGTCGACCGAACCGTCACGCAGCGGGAGCCTGGTGACATCGGCCAGCAGCAGCGCGCCGGCGTGGTCCCGGCCGGCCCGCACGGCCGCCTCCAGCATCGCGGGCGTGAGGTCCGCTCCGAGTACGGTGCCCCGCGGGCCGACGGCCGCGCGCAGCGCCGGCAGCGCCCGGCCGGTGCCGCACCCGGCGTCCAGGACCGCGTCGCCCTCCCGCAGCCCGAGGTCGGCCACGGCGGCGTCGTAGGCCGGTCCGTCGTCCGGGAACCGGGCGTCCCAGTCGCGCGCCCGCTCGCTGAAGAACTCCTGCACATGGGCGGGATCGCGCCACTGGTCCTTGGTCGTTTCCTGTGCCATGTCCCCATCATGTGCCAACTTGTGCACGGAGACGTGCCGACGGGCCGGGACGGGTTGCCGACGGCACGCGGGTGAGCAAGGCTGGCACGGCAGTTACGGGGAACAGCGGAACGGGGAGGCGGGACATGGCAGCCGGCAAGGGGCTCGACTGGATGCTGGACGACCTGACCGAGCGCATCGAGCACATACGGCACGCGCTGGTGCTCTCCAACGACGGACTCGTGACGGGGGCCAGCGCGGGACTGCAGCGCGAGGACGCCGAACACCTGGCCGCCGTCGCGTCGGGGCTGCACAGCCTCGCGAAGGGCACGGGCCGGCAGTTCCGGGCCGGCCGGGTGCGGCAGACGATGGTCGAGTTCGACGAGGGCGTGCTGTTCGTGACCGCCGCGGGCGACGGCAGCTGTCTGTGCGTCCTCGGGGGAGCGGACGCCGACATCGGCCAGATCGGCTACGAGATGACGCTGCTCGTCAACCGCGTCGGCGAACACCTCGGCGTCGCGGCCCGGCAGCAGGGCGGGGCGGCCGGCGGCCCGGCCGGCGGCAGCTGACGGAGGGTTATCCACAGGCTGGAACCACCGTCGCACTCCACCGCTATCGTCGTCACTGTCAGTGATCGGACGGTGTTCGGGGGAGGAAACATGGCAGTGCAGGAATGCCGCGAGCGGGGGACTGCGGCCACGGTGGCCTGCGGGACGGCGGCGCGAGAGCTCGGTCTCAAGCGCCGCGAATTCGAGCTCGCCGTGCAGTTGGGGCACGTGCGGACGGTGTCCGTCGCCGCCGGCGGCAGACCGCGGGTCGCCCGCGAGGAGATCGACCGGCTCCGCTCCGGCGAGGGATTCCCCGAGTCCCTGCGCAATCAGCTCTGGGTCGTGGGCACGGCAGAGGGCGCCCAGCTGATCGGCGTGAGCCCCGCGCGTTTCACACGTCTCGCCAGGGCCGGGTGCTTCGCCCCGGTGAGGTTCTACGTCAATCGCTACCGCGCCGTGGTCTGGCACTATCTGGCCGCGGACCTTGTGGAGTTCGCCGACGCCAATCCGGAGCTCCTCACCGGCCGTACGGACCCCGCGCTCCGCATGGAGCTGGAGGAGCGTGACGACCAGCGGGCCCGCAGCTGGCGTGCCCGGCGGCTCGGCCAGCTGGCCGTGCTCACCGAGGATCCCTGGGAGCGCGTCGCGGCCGTCGCGGCCGTGCTCTCCGCCGATCAGCTGGCGGATGCCGTGCCCGACCCGTACGAGCGGGCGTACGTGAGAGCGCTGCGCCCGGATCTCGCCGGGATCCGCACGGACTCGGCGGCGGCGCGAGAGGTCATCGAGCGGGTGACGCTCGCCGTCGATGCCGACGAGATCGGGCGCCACCGGGAGCGGCTCGCCCTGGCCCTGGCCGCCGCCCGCGAGGACAGGCCGGCGCCGCAGCCCGCCGGGCACGTGCCCCGTCCTGCTGTGCTGCCGGCGCCCGGCCCGGCACCGACGCCGGACCCGCCGGAGACGGAGCCGGACGCAGTTGCCGGCCGGGGCCCGGGAGGGGAGCGGGAGGCGCAGACGGAGCCGGAGGCACCGCCGGCACCGGCGGGCCTGCGGGGATGGCTCCGCCGGCTGCGCCTCATCGCGTGAGCGCCGCACCGGGGCCCGCGCCGCCGGCTCTCAGCCGATCTTGCGGAACAGGCCCTCCTGCATCACCGACACCAGCAGCCGGCCCTCACGGTCGAAGATCTGACCACGGGCCAGCCCGCGGGCGCCCGTCGCGATCGGCGACTCCTGCTGGTAGAGGAACCACTCGTCGGCCTGGAACGGCCGGTGGAACCACATCGCGTGGTCGAGGGAGGCCATGTCGAAGCCGCGCGGCCCCCACAGCGGCTCCACCGGGATGCGTACGGCGTCGAGGAGCGTCATGTCGCTCGCGTACGTGAGCGCGCACGTGTGCACGAGCGGGTCGTCGCCCAGCGGCCCCAGCGCGCGCATCCACACCGCGCTGCGGGGCTCGGCGTCCGCCAGCTCCGCGGGCGTCCAGCGCAGCCGGTCCACATAGCGGATGTCGAAGGCCAGCCGGCGCTCCATGTGCCGCAGCGCGCTGGGCAGCTCGCCGAGGCGGTCGCGGATCTCGTCCGCGAGCCGCGGCAGCTCCTCGGGCGCCGGCACGTCCGGCATGGCCACCTGGTGCTCGAAGCCCGGTTCGGGCTCGTGGAAGGAGGCGGTGAGATTGAAGATCGTCCTGCCCTGCTGGACGGCCACCACGCGCCGCGTGGTGAAGGAGCGGCCGTCCCGCACCCGCTCCACCTGGTACACGATCGGCACGCCCGGCCGCCCCGGGCGCAGGAAGTACGCGTGCAGCGAGTGGACCGGGCGGTCACCGTCGGTGGTCCGCCCGGCCGCGACCAGCGCCTGCCCGGCCACCTGCCCGCCGAAGACGCGCTGCAGCGACTCGTCGGGACTGCGGCCCCGGAAGATGTTCAGGTCGATCCGCTCCAGGTCGAGCAGACCCACCAGACGGTCGGTCGGTGTGGTCATCGGGCCTCCTTCGCTGCCGGGGCGGGCCGCGGGGGCCGCGCCTCGGAGGCTACAGCTGACCGACCTCCACGACGCGGACCACCGCGCGGCCCTCCTCGTCGGAGGCGGTCAGGTCCACCTCCGCCGTGATGCCCCAGTCGTGGTCGCCGGCCGGGTCCGCGAAGGTCTGGCGGACGCGCCACAGCCCCTCCTCCGGCTTCTCCTCGATGCGCAGCAGCTTCGGGCCGCGCGCGTCGGGGCCGGTGCCCAGGTCGTCGTACTCGTCCCAGTAGGCGTCCATGGCCGCTGCCCAGCGGTCCTCGTCCCAGCCGGAGTCGGCGTCCATCTCGCCGAGCTCGCCGACCTTGTCGAGGGCGGCCAGCTCCACCCGGCGGAAGAGCGCGTTGCGCACCAGCACCCGGAAGGCGCGGGCGTTCGCCGTGACCGGCTTGACCTGGTCGGCGCGGTCCTGGGCCTCCTCCGCCGACTCCTCCTCGGGGTTGGCCAGCTGCTCCCACTCGTCCAGCAGGCTGGAGTCGACCTGGCGCACCATCTCGCCCAGCCAGGCGATCAGGTCCTCGAAGTCGTCGGACTTCAGGTCGTCGGGGACGGTGTGGTCCAGCGCCTTGTACGCACTCGCCAGGTAGCGCAGGACGATGCCCTCGGTGCGTGCCAGGTCGTAGAAGGAGGTGAACTCGGTGAAGGTCATGGCCCGCTCGTACATGTCGCGGATGACCGACTTCGGCGACAGCGGGTGGTCGCCGACCCAGGGGTGGCTCTTGCGGTAGAGGCCGTAGGCGTGGGTCAGCAGCTCGTCGAGCGGCTTGGGATAGGTCACGTCCATGAGCCGCTCCATGCGGTCCTCGTACTCGACGCCCTCCGCCTTCATCGCGGCGACGGCCTCGCCGCGCGCCTTGTTCTGCTGCGCCGCGAGGATCTGCCGCGGGTCGTCGAGCGTGGACTCCACCACCGAGACCATGTCCAGGGCGTAGGACGGCGACTCCGGGTCCAGGAGCTCGAAGGCTGCGAGCGCGAACGTCGACAGCGGCTGGTTGAGCGCGAAGTCCGACTGCAGGTCCACGGTCAGGCGGACGATGCGGCCCTCGGCGTCGGGCTCGTCGAGCTGCTCGACCACGCCGCCGTCCAGCAGGGAGCGGTAGATGGCGATGGCGCGGCGGATGTGCCGGAGCTGGTTCCTGCGCGGCTCGTGGTTGTCCTCCAGCAGCCGGCGCATGGCCTCGAAGGCGTTGCCCGGCCGGGCGATGACCGCCAGCAGCATCGCGTGCGTGACCCGGAAGCGCGAGGTCAGCTGCTCGGGCTCGGAGGCGATGAGCTTCTCGAAGGTGTTCTCCGTCCAGCCGACGAACCCCTCGGGGGCCTTCTTCCGGACGACCTTGCGCCGCTTCTTGGGGTCGTCACCGGCCTTCGCCAGGGCCTTCTCGTTCTCGATGACGTGGTCGGGCGCCTGGGCGACCACGAAGCCGGCCGTGTCGAAGCCGGCCCGCCCCGCGCGGCCCGCGATCTGGTGGAACTCCCGCGCCCGCAGCGTGCGCACCCGCTGGCCGTCGTACTTGGTGAGCGCGGTGAACAGCACTGTGCGGATCGGCACGTTGACGCCGACACCGAGGGTGTCCGTGCCGCAGATGACCTTCAGCAGCCCCGCCTGCGCCAGCCGCTCCACCAGGCGGCGGTACTTGGGCAGCATGCCCGCGTGGTGCACGCCGATGCCGTGCCGGACGTAGCGCGAGAGGTTCCGGCCGAACTTGGTGGTGAAGCGGAAGTTGCCGATCAGCTTGGCGATCTCGTCCTTCTCCTCGCGCGAGCACATGTTGATGCTCATCAGCGCCTGCGCCCGCTCCACGGCCGCGGCCTGCGTGAAGTGCACGATGTAGACGGGCGCCTGGTGCGTCTGCAGCAGCTCGGTGAGGGTGTCGGTGAGCGGCGTCGACCGGTACTCGTAGGACAGCGGGACGGGACGGGTCGCCGAGCGGACCACGGCGGTGGGGCGGCCCGTGCGCCGGGTCAGGTCTTCCTCGAACCGGGACACATCGCCCAGCGTGGCCGACATCAGGATGAACTGCGCCTGGGGCAGCTCCAGCAGCGGGATCTGCCACGCCCAGCCCCGGTCCGGCTCCGCATAGAAGTGGAACTCGTCCATCACGACCTGGCCGATGTCGGCGTCCTTGCCGTCCCGCAGCGCGATGGAGGCGAGCACCTCGGCGGTGCAGCAGATGATGGGCGCGTCCGCGTTGACCGAGGCGTCGCCCGTGAGCATGCCGACGTTCTCCGTGCCGAAGATCTTGCACAGGTCGAAGAACTTCTCCGACACCAGCGCCTTGATGGGCGCGGTGTAGAACGTCACCTGGTCGTTGGCGAGCGCGGTGAAGTGCGCTCCGGCCGCGACGAGGCTCTTGCCGGAGCCGGTGGGGGTCGAGAGGATCACGTTCGCCCCCGAGACCACCTCGATCAGCGCCTCCTCCTGCGCGGGGTACAGCGAGATGCCCCGCTCCTCGGCCCAGGTCGAGAAGGCTTCGAAGAGGGCATCGGGGTCGGCATGGCTCGGCATCTGATCGATAAGGGTCACCCCTCCATACTGCCTGGCCCCGGACCGGATCACGGAACCGGCCGGTCCAACGGTGATCATCCGGAGGCTACGCTGAGTCGCCGACCCGGCGTCAGAACAGCGCACGCCGTCCGGCACGAGGAAGTGGGAACGACCATGATGGGACCGGCGCACTCGCTCTCGGGAGCGGCCGCCTGGCTGGGAGTGGGGGCGGCGACGGCGGCCGCCGGCGAGCCGATGCCCTGGCCGGTGCTCGTCGTCGGAGCCCTGATCTGCGCGGGAGCGGCACTCGCCCCCGACCTCGACCACAAGTCGGCGACGATATCGCGCGCCTTCGGCCCGGTCTCCCGCGTGCTGTGCGGCGTCATCGACAAGCTCTCCCACTCGGTCTACAAGGCCACCCGCGGGCCCGGCGACCCGCGCCGCAACGGCGGCCACCGCACCCTCACCCACACCTGGCTGTGGGCCGTCCTCATAGGCGCCGGCACCTCCGCCCTGGCGGTCACGGGCGGCCGCTGGGCCGTGCTCGGCATCCTCTTCGTCCACCTCGTGCTCGCGGTCGAAGGGCTCCTGTGGCGCGCGGCCCGGACGTCCAGCGACATCCTGGTGTGGCTTCTCGGGGCCACCAGCGCCTGGATACTGGCCGGCGTCCTGAACGAGCCGGGCAACGGCGCCGGCTGGCTCTTCTCCGGCCCGGGCCAGGAGTACCTGTGGCTGGGCCTGCCGATCGTCCTCGGCGCCCTCGTGCACGACGTCGGCGACGCCCTCACGGTCTCCGGCTGCCCGATCCTGTGGCCCATACCCGTCGGCCGCAAGCGCTGGTATCCGGTGGGGCCGCCGAAGGGCATGCGCTTCCGGGCGGGCAGCTGGGTGGAGCTCAAGGTCCTCATGCCCGCGTTCCTCGTGCTCGGCGGCCTGGGCGGGCTCGGGGCCCTGGACTTCATCTGACCGGGGCGCCCGGGCCCGCCCGGCGGGCGGCTAGCGGTGCCAGGAGCGCCACAGCGCCGCGTAGGTGCCGCCCGCCGCGACCAGCTCGTCGTGGCTGCCCAGCTCGCAGATCCGGCCGTCCTCCGCCACCGCGATGACGTCCGCGTCGTGGGCGGTGTGCAGCCGGTGCGCGATGGCCACCACCGTACGGCCTTCCAGGACCGTCGCCAGCGAACGCTCCAGGTGCCGGGCCGCGCGCGGGTCCAGCAGCGACGTCGCCTCGTCCAGCACCAGCGTGTGCGGATCGGCGAGGACGAGCCGGGCCAGTGCGATCTGCTGGGCCTGGGCCGGGGTGAGGGCGAGCCCGCCCGACCCCACCGCGGTGTCCAGGCCGGCCGTGAGCGCCCGGGCCCAGCCGTCGGCGTCCACCGCGCCGAGGGCGGCCCACAGCTCGTCGTCACCGGCGTCCGTCCTGGCGAGGAGCAGGTTGTCGCGCAGCGATCCCACGAAGACGTGGTGCTCCTGGTTGACCAGGGCCACGTGGCGGCGCACCCGCTCCGCCGGCATCCGCGCCAGCTCCGCGCCGCCGAGCGTCACCGCCCCCGAGCGCGGCGCGTAGATGCCGGCCAGCAGCCGGCCCAGCGTCGACTTCCCCGCGCCGGACGGCCCGACGAGCGCCACCCGGCTGCCCGGCCGGACCTCCAGGGAGACGCCGTGCAGGACGTCGTTGCCCGCCAGGTAGCCGAAGCGCACCTCGTCGGCGCGCACCTCCCGGCCCTCGGGGTCCGTGCCGTCGTCCTCGCTGTCCGTCCCGATCTCGTGTACGCCCACCAGCCGGGCCAGCGACACCTGCGCGACCTGCAGCTCGTCGTACCAGCGCAGGATCAGGCCCACGGGCTCCACCAGCATCTGCGCGAAGAGCGCACCCGTCGTGAGCTGCCCCACCGACACCCAGCCCTGCAGCACGAAGACACCGCCGACGATCAGGACGGAGCCGAACACCGTCGAATGCGTCACGTTGATCACCGGGAAGAGGACCGACCGCAGCCACAACGTGTACCGCTCCCACTGGGTCCACTCGGCGATCCGCCGGTCGGACAGCGCCACCCGGCGCCCGCCCAGCCGGTGCGCCTCGACGGTCCGCCCCGCGTCGACGGTTTCCGTGAGCGACGCCGCGACGGCGGCGTATCCCGCGGCCTCCGAGCGGTAGGCGCCGGGCGCCCGGCGGAAGTACCAGCGGCAGCCGGCGACGAGCACCGGCACGGCCACCAGCACGCACAGCGCGAGCGGCGGCGCCGTCACCGCGAGCGCCCCCAGCAGCAGGGCGGCCCAGACGAAGCCGATCGCCAGCTGGGGCACGGCCTCGCGCATGGCCTCTGCCAGCCGGTCGATGTCGGTGGTGATCCGCGACAGCAGGTCGCCGGTG
Organism: Streptomyces sp. URMC 127; assembly: GCF_051386535.1. Classification (NCBI taxonomy): domain Bacteria; kingdom Bacillati; phylum Actinomycetota; class Actinomycetes; order Kitasatosporales; family Streptomycetaceae; genus Streptomyces; species Streptomyces sp. URMC 127. The sequence goes on along the minus strand of NZ_JBPQTW010000018.1, from coordinate 22,231 downwards.
CCGGCCCGCTCCAGGACGCCCGGCGGCAGCCCCACCGACCGCACCAGGAAGTCCTCGCGCAGGTCCGCCAGGATCTCCTCGCCGAGCACCGACCCGCGCAGCCGCACCATCCGCACGAACAGGGTCTGCACGGCCAGAGCGACGGCGAACAGCGAGAGCGTACGCCCGAGATGGACCTCCTCCGCCCCGGCCGACAAGTTCTCGACCATCCCGCCCAGCAGGTAGGGGCCCACCATGGAAGCGGTCACGGCGACGGCGTTCACCGTCACCAGCAGCGCGAACGCCCTTCGGTGTCTGCGGAGCAGTCCGCGCACGTAGGCCCGTACGGTCGCGGGCCCGGCGACCGGGAGCGTGGTCGCCGACTCCGGTGCCGCGGGGTCATGGGCCGGAGGGGCCACGCCGATCATGCCGACTCCTCGATCTGTTCGCCTCCGCCGGGCGCGGAGAGCTCCGGTTCCCTCGCCCCGGCCGCCGCGGGCACGGCGTCCGGTTCGCGCGTGACCACGGCGCGGTACGCCGGGGTGTCGTGCAGCAGCCCGCGGTGCGTGCCGACGGCCACGGCCCGGCCCTCCTGGACGAACACCACGCGGTCCGCCCGGTCGAGCAGCAGCGGGCTGGAGGAGAACACCACCGTCGTGCGGCCCCGCCGCAGCGCCCGCAGCCCGTCGGCGATCCGCGCCTCGGTGTGCGAGTCGACCGCCGAGGTGGGTTCGTCGAGCACCAGCACCTGCGGGTCGGTCACCAGCGACCGGGCCAGCGCCAGCCGCTGCCGCTGCCCTCCCGACAGCGAGCGGCCCCGCTCCGTGATCCGGGTCCGCAACGGGTCGCCGGAGGCGTCCGCAGAGGCCTGCGCCAGGGCGGTGAGCACGTCGCCGCACTGCGCCGCGGCCAGCGCCTCCTCGGCCGTGACGGCGCCGGAGGCCGGCACGTCCAGCAGCTCCGCGAGCGTCCCCGACAGCAGCACCGGGTCCTTGTCCTGGACGAGGACCGCGGTACGGGCCGCCTCCAGCGGCAGGTCGTCCAGGGCGACGCCGCCGAGCAGCGCCGACGGCGCCCCCTCGGCACCGCCCGAGGCGTGCCCGCCGAGCCGGTCGGCCATCCGGCCCGCCACGTCGGGATCGCCGCACACCACCGCGGTCAGCCGGCCCGCAGGAGCCGACAGCCCGCTCTCCGGGTCGTACAGATCCCCCGACGGCGCGGCCACGAGCCCCGCCTCCCGGCCGGCGGGCGCCGTGCGGCTCAGGGACAGCACGCGGGCCGCCCGCGTCGCCGACGGTCGGGAGAAGGAGTACGCCATGGCGATCTCCTCACACACCCGAAGAGGGAACAGGAGGAACGTGACCACGCTGTAGACGGTGACCAGTTCACCGACGCCGATCCGGCCGTCCTGGACCAGCCCGACCCCGTACCAGACCACCGCGATCAGCAGCAGCCCCGGCAGCAGCACCTGGACCGCCGCGATCAGCGCCCACATCCGAGCGCTGCGCACGGCGGCCCGGCGCACCTCCTGGGAGGCGCGCCGGTAGCGGTCCAGGAAGAGCTCCTCGCCGCCGATGCCGCGCAGCACGCGCAGCCCGGCCACGGTGTCGGAGGCCAGCTCCGTCGCGTAACCCGCCTTCTCCCGCTGCTCGTCGGCCCGTTTCGTCGCCGGCGGCAGCAGGGGCAGCACGGCCAGCACCAGAGCCGGCACCGCCAGCGCGATCAGCGTGCCCAGCGCGGGCTCGTAAACCACCAGGGCCGCGCACACGGCGAGCGTGGTGAACAGCGCGGAGCCGAAGCGCGACAGGGCCTCCACGAACCAGCCGATCTTCTCGACGTCGCCCGTCGAGACGGCCACGACCTCGCCCGCGGCGACCTGACGGGTCAGCGTGGCGCCCAACTCGGCCGTCTTGCGCGCCAGGAGCTGCTGCACACGGGCGGAGGCCGTGATCCAGTTGGTGACCGCCACGCGGTGCAGCATCGTGTCGCCCAGCGCGATCAGCGCGCCCAGCAGCACCATCAGCCCGCCCGCCAGGGCCAGCCGGGCGCCCGAGCGGTCGACCACGGCCTGGACGGCGATGCCGAGGGTCACCGGCAGCGCCGCCACGGCGGCCATGTGCACCACGCCCCACACCAGGGCCTTGACCTGGCCCGCCAGTTGGTTCCGCCCGAGCCAGAGCAGGAGGCGCGGTCCCGACCTCGTGTCGGGCCGGCCGGGATCGGAATAGGGAAGATCGCGAATCTGCATGACGTCCCAGGGGGTGGGCGGACGGGCAGGAGCTGTGAAAGGTTCGCTCCACTGGAGTGCCGCATTCAACTGGTTTTCGCGCACTGACGGCGAGTCAGGCCCGAGTCCGGCCAAAAGGGGCCCTGGCGCACGGCAGTTCGAGGCGCTTCACTCCTGCCCCATGAGACGACTGTTCCTCGCAGTGTGCGCCGCGGCCGCCGGCCTGGCGCTGGGAGCGGGCCCCGCACTGGCCGCGGGCCCGCCGGCCGAGTTCGGCACCGACTGGCACGACCCGGTCACCGCCGGCCCGCCCGTCGCCACGCCGGACACCAAGTCCTGCACGGTGACGCTCGTCGACACCGAATTCCGCGACTACACGCCCTACAAGGGCACGTACCTGCCGCCCAAAGGCTGCGGCGACCGCTGGAACAAGGTCGTCCTGCGGCTCGACGGCGCCGTCGCCGGGCGGCAGTACGACCGGCTCGGCTACCTGCAGGTCGGCGGGGTCGAAGTGCTGCGCACCTCCACCCCCGAGCCCTCGCCCGAAGGCATCACCTGGCGCGTCGAGAAGGACGTCACCCGCTACGCCGCCACCTTCCGGGACCGGCAGCCCGTCGAGATGCTCATCGGCAACCTCGTGAACGAGACCTACACCGGCGTCATCAAGGTCAAGGCAACCCTGACCTTCTATGCGGCCGAGGGAGGGGCCGGACCGGCGCAGACACCCGACAAGGTCCTCACTCTCGACAGCGCGCACAACGTTGGTACGTCCTACGAAGGCACGCTCACCACCCCGCTCAACAGCGAGCGGATCGTGGCGGAGGTGTACGCGACGGGCTCGGGCGGTGGCTGCGAGGAGTTCTGGTACCTGACGGTGCCGGACGCGGCCCCGTACTCCTGCAAGGCCAAGGACGGCCCGTACCGCGAGGTCCGGGTGTCCGTGGACGGCAAGCTCGCCGGCATCGCCGCGCCCTTCCCCACGGTCTGGACGGGCGGCTGGTCCAACCCCTTCCTGTGGTACGTCATACCGGGGCCGCGCGCCTTCGACGTAAAGCCCCTGGAGTACGACCTGACGCCGTTCGCCGGGCAGCTCAACGACGGCAAACCGCACCGCATCACGGTCTCGGTGGCGGGAGTGCCCGAGGGGCAGAGCGGCTGGAGCACCCCCACCAACGTCCTGGTGTGGCAGGACGCCGAGGCGAGCCGTGTCACCGGGGCGCTCACCACGCACCGGACCGGCACGCCCGCGAACACGGTCGCCTACGAGCCCGGGACCGAGCACACCCTGAAGGCCGACGGCGGGAACTCGCTGACGGTCGCGGGCTACGTCGACACCTCGCACGGCAGGGTGACGACCACCGTGGCCCGCAGGACGGCCGCCACCTCCGCCCACCGCTGGACCGACGGCGAGTCGAAGGACGGGCTGCGGGCCCGCTGGACGGACGACGAGGACGTCACGGTGGCCGGCCGGGGGCCGGCCGTCACGACCCGCGCCCACCGCGTCTACAGCATGGACGGCGAGATCACCATCGGCTCCGGGGACCGGCTGCGCACCGTGATGACCATGGGTGACCGCTCCGACAGCGTCACGCTCCGCGGCGGGAAACGGATCGGCTGGTCGCGGCTCGACGACACCTACACGGGTGACGCCGCGTACAACCAGAACGTCCCCCGCGAGCAGCGGCACGCGACCGGTGTCTCGCGCGAGCGCTACCGCCTCCTCGGGCCGGGCACCTGCTACGACCGGACCCTGGCCACCGCGCAGGGAGAACTGACGGAGGACAGCCGCTCCTGCTGATCACCCCGGCGGGCGCGCGACGGGCGGGCGCGGACGCCCCGCGGGAGCGTCCGCGCCCGCTCCGGCTGTCAGCAGGAGGGGCCCGGGCCCGCCATCAGCTCGTCCAGCAGACTCCCCAACTGCTCGCGCTGCGCGGCGGAGAGGGGCGCCAGCACGTCTTCCACGGCCGCCCGCCGGGCCTCCCTGAGCTCGCGCAGGACCCGGCGGCCCTCGTCGGTCAGCTCGATCCGGATGACCCGGCGGTTGGACGGGTCGGGCACCCGGCGCACCGAACCGCCGGTCTCCAGGGCGTCGACGAGGGTGGTGACGGCCCGCGGGACGACCTCCAGACGCTGGGCCAGGTCCGCCATCCGGGGCGGGCGGTCGTAGTGGGCGACCGTGCGCAGCAGCCGTGACTGGGCGGGGGTGATCCCGACCGGGTCCAGATAGCGCTTCTGGGCCCGGTGGAGCCTGCGGGTGAGCCGCAGCAACTGCTCGGCGAGCTGTCCGGACGGGTCGGAGGCGGTCATGATCACAAGGTTACCAGGACGAAATTCATTGTGAGCTTAGGTAACAGTGAGCTAAGCTCGGAAACCGTTACTGCCGTCTCCGAAAACCAGGAGCCCATGCACCACGACGAACAGCACTGGACCCCACCGCCCGCCGACCCCGAACAGCCCGCCCAGCTCCGGCGCATCCTGCGGCTCTTCCGCCCCTACCGCGGCCGGCTCGCCCTCGTCGGCCTCCTCGTCGCCGCCTCCTCGCTCGTCTCCGTCGCCTCGCCGTTCCTGCTGCGCGAGATCCTCGACACCGCCCTTCCGCAGGGGCGCACGGGGCTGCTGACCCTTCTCGCCCTCGGCATGATCGCCGCCGCCGTCGTCAACAGCGTCTTCGGCGTCCTGCAGACCCTGCTCTCGACGACGGTCGGCCAGCGCGTCATGCACGACCTGCGCGCCGCCGTCTACGACCGCCTCCAGCGCATGCCGCTCGCGTTCTTCACCCGCACCCGCACGGGCGAGGTGCAGTCCCGCATCGCCAACGACATCGGCGGCATGCAGGCCACCGTCACCTCCACGGCCACCTCGCTCGTCTCCAACCTGACCGCCGTCGTAGCCACGGTGGTCGCGATGCTGGCCCTCGACTGGCGGCTGACCGTCGTCTCGCTGCTCCTGCTGCCGGTGTTCGTCGCGATCAGCCGCCGTGTCGGCCGCGAGCGCAAGAGGATCACCTCCCAGCGGCAGAAGCAGATGGCGGTCATGGCCGCGATGGTCACCGAATCGCTCTCCGTCAGCGGCATCCTCCTCGGCCGCACGATGGGCCGCGCCGACTCCCTGACCCGGGCGTTCACCAAGGAGTCCGAGCGGCTCGTCGGCCTGGAGGTGAGGGCGAACATGGCCGGGCGCTGGCGCATGTCGACCATCGGCGTCGTCATGGCCGCCATGCCCGCCGTCATCTACTGGGCCGCGGGCATCGCCCTGCAGACGGGCGGTCCGGGCATCTCCACCGGCACCCTGGTGGCCTTCGTCTCGCTGCAGCAGGGCATGTTCCGGCCGGCCGTCAGCCTGCTGTCCACGGGCGTGCAACTGCAGACCTCCATGGCGCTCTTCCAGCGTATCTTCGAATACCTCGACCTGCCGGTGGACATCGCCGAGCCGGACAATCCGGTCCGTCTGGAGGAGGTGCGGGGCGAAGTGCGCTTCGAGAAGGCCGCCTTCGCCTACGACGCACCGGGCCCGGGCGGCGAGCCCCCGGCCCCCACGCTCAGCGGGATCGACCTGACCGTGCCGGCCGGCGGCAGCCTCGCCGTCGTCGGGCCGACCGGCTCCGGCAAGAGCACCCTCAGCTATCTCGTCCCCAGGCTCTACGACGTCACCGGCGGCCGCGTCCTGATCGACGGCGTCGACGTCCGCGACCTCGACTTCGACACCCTGGCCAGGGCGGTCGGAGTGGTCTCCCAGGAGACCTACCTCTTCCACGCCTCCGTCGCGGACAACCTCCGCTTCGCCAAGCCCGACGCGACGGACGAGGAGATCAGATCGGCGGCCCGCGCCGCGCAGATCCACGACCACATCGACGCCCTCCCCGACGGGTACGACACCCTCGTCGGCGAGCGGGGCTACCGCTTCTCCGGCGGCGAGAAGCAGCGTCTGGCCATCGCCCGCACGATGCTGCGCGACCCGCCCGTCCTCATCCTGGACGAGGCGACCAGCGCCCTGGACACCCGCACCGAACACGCCGTCCAGCAAGCCATCGACGCCCTCTCCGCCGGGCGGACGACGATCACCATCGCGCACCGCCTCTCGACGGTCCGCAACGCCGACGAGATCGTCGTCCTCGACGGGGGACGCATCACCGAGCGCGGCACCCACGAGGAACTCCTCGCAGCGGACGGGCACTACGCCGCACTCGTCCGCCGGGACGCGGGGCGCGTGACGGCCGACGTGTGAGGCGGGCGCACGAAGCCGGCTCGTACGGGTGTGCGGGGAGGTCGCCGGGGGGATCGAAGAGATCATGAAGCACTCCGAGCCACTGCCCGGGCCGGGCGACGGCGGCACGGCCACCCGCCCCGGGACGGGCCGCGAACCCGCCGCGCACGCCTCCCCGCCCCCGCCCCGTTCCTCCCTGCGCCAGCTCGCCGCGGCGTCCGTCGGCAACGCCGCCGAGTGGTACGACTGGTACGCCTACTCCTTCCTGGCGGTCTACTTCGCCGACCAGGTCTTCCCCAAGGGCTCCGGCGACTCCCTCGTGCCGCTGCTCTCGGCCTTCGCCGTCTTCGCGGTCGGCTTCTTCATGCGCCCGGTCGGCGGCCTGCTCATGGGCGCGGTCGCCGACCGGCGCGGCAGGCGGACGGCCCTCACGGTCACCATCCTGCTGATGGGCGCCGGAAGCCTGCTCCTCGCCCTCACCCCCACCTACGCCGCCACGGGCCTGCTCGCACCCGTGGTCCTCGTGGTCGCGCGCCTGATCCAGGGGCTCTCGGTCGGAGGGGAGTTCGCCGCGTCCACGACGTTCCTCGTGGAATCCGCGGGGCCGGGCCGCAGGGGGCTGTTCTCCAGCTTCCAGTACGTGTCCACCACCATCGGCCAGCTCCTCGCCTCGGGCACGGCCGCGCTCCTCGCCCACCTCCTCAACGACGGGCAGATGAGCGACTGGGGCTGGCGCGTGCCGTTCCTCATCGGCGCGCTCATCAGCCTGGCCGGGTTCTGGATACGGCAGGGCGCGCAGGAGACCCACGACGTGCCGGACAAGGCGTCCGAACGCCCGGCCGTCCTGGAGGCGCTGCGCCGCCACCCGCGCCAGTCCCTGCTGATCTGCGGCATCACCGCCGGCGGCACGCTGGCCTACTACACCTGGACCACCTACCTGCCGACCTACGCCCAGGTGAACACGGGCATCAGCAAGGGCGATGCGCTCGCGGCCGGCACGCTCTCGCTGGCCTTCTTCGCCGCGCTGCAGCCCCTGGGCGGACTGCTGTCGGACCGGGTGGGCCGCAAGCCCCTGCTGATCGGCTTCGCCGTGGGATTCGCCGCCCTGGCCGTCCCCCTGCTGCACGCCGTCAGCGGCTCCTTCGCGTCACTGCTGCTCGTGCAGTGCGCCGGCATGGTGCTTCTCACCGGCTACACCTCGATCGCCGCCGCCGTGAACGCCGAGATCTTCCCGGCGCGGGTGCGGGCCGCGGGCATCGGCTTCCCCTACTCCCTCACCGTGGCACTGTTCGGCGGCACCGCCCCCTACCTCGGCACCTGGTTCAAGGACGCGGGCCACCCGGGAGCCTTCCCCTGGTACGTGGCCGGGCTCTGCCTCGTGTCCGCGTGCGTGTACGTGATCCTTCCGGAGACCGCCGAGCGCCCGCTCGACCGGGCCGGTTAGCCCGCCGGCCTCCGGTCCTCCGCAGGCCCGGAGGCCACTGCCGGAGCGCCGTCCGGCACGGCGAACTCGGCGCGCACGGCGTCCGTGTGCTCGCCCAGCGCCGGCACGGCCCGCATCAAAGCCTCCCGGCCCCGCACCTCGACCGGCGGGAGCAGACCGCGCAGCGGGCCTGCGGGGGAGCCGAACTCGCGCCAGCGGTCGCGCGCCGCGAGCTGCGGATGGGCAGCGAACCCGGCGACCGTCCGCAGCCGGGCGTTCGCGATGCCCGCGCCGTCCAGCAGAGCGGCCACGCCGTCCGCCGTGTGCCGGGCGAAGTGCTCCTCGATGACGGCGGTGAGCTCCTCGTCGTGGGAGCGGCGCAGCGGGTTGTCGGCGAAGCGGGGGTCGCGGACCAGTCCGGGCCGCCGCAGCACCCGCTCGCACAGGGCCGTCCATTCCCGGTCGTTCTGCACGCTCAGGAACACCTCCCCGCCGTCCCCGCAGCGGTAGTGCCCGTAGGGGGAGATGGAGGGGTGGCGCGCTCCGCTGCGGGTGAGCGGAGGGCCGCCGTAGGCCTCGGCGAAGTACGGCTGCCCCATCCACTCCGCGAGCGCGTCGAAGAGCGAGACGGACAGCGCCGTGCCCTCACCGGTGCGCTCCCGTTCGTAGAGGGCGGTGAGGATGCCGGTGTAGGTGTACATGCCGCCCGCTATGTCGGCCACCGAGATGCCGGGGCGGGCCGGGGAGTCCGGGTGCCCGGTGAGCGAGACCAGCCCGGTCTCGCACTGCACCAGCAGGTCGTAGGCCTTCTTGTCGCGGTACGGGCCCTCGGTGCCGTACCCGGAGACGTCGCAGGTGATCAGGCGGGGGTGCCGGGCGCGGAGCACGTCGCTGCCGAAGCCGAGCCGTGCGGCCGCGCCGGGGGCCAGGTTCTGGACGAACACGTCGGCGCGGGAGAGGACGCGGTCGAGCAGAGCGCGGTCCGCCCCCGCCCTGAGGTCGAGGACGACGCTCTCCTTCCCGCGGTTGACCCAGACGAAGTAGGCGGAGAGCCCCTTGGCCCGGCGGTCGTAGTCGCGGGCGAAGTCCCCGCGCCCCGGCCTCTCGACTTTGATCACGCGCGCGCCGAGGTCGGCGAGCTGGCGGGTGGCGAAGGGGGCGGCCACGGCCTGTTCGAGGGCGACGACCATGACGTCGTGCAGGGGCAGCTTCAACTCGACTCCTCCCGCCGGGCAGTTCATATGACCGGGGTTGTGGACAGTGCGGCGCACAGACGATCGCTGCGGGCATAGTGTCGCGCCCATGGACACCAGCTCACAGCTTGCGCGGGTCGCCCCCCACGAGGACCACTTCGAGGGTGCGCGGACCGTGCACGCCCTCGACCCGCTCCAGTTCGATGTCACTCGTTGCCGACGGGCCCGAGATCCAGGTCAGGGGCCGTGCCGGGGCCAGCCGCCGGAGGGCCTGCGGCACGGAGTCCACGACCTGGTCGCCGGTCCGCACCACGCAGATGTGGTGGTCGGGCACGAGCGTGAGGCGGCGGGTTCCCTGGTCCGGGCCCGCGTCGAGCACGACCGTCCCGGTCTCGGCGACGGCCAGCGCGCAGGCGGTCACCACGCTGCCGGCCGACTCCAGCTCACGGAGCGTCAGTCCGGGCGAGTCGACGAGGAGTTCGGCGGACGCACCCGTCAGCCAGCCGGAGGGGAGCCCGGCCGGTACGGCCACCCGGCGGGCGCCGCGCTCGCGGAGCAGCCGGGCGAGGAGCGCGGGCAGCCCCGGTGCGTCCGTGCGGTGGACGAGGGCCCGGTAGTCCGCCAGGTTCTCCGCGAGGAGGTCGACGGTCTCGGCGCGCGAGCGTTCGCCGTGCTTCTCCGCGTAGTCGCGCGCGACGGGGTGATCGGCCGGCTGCTCCGACGCCGGCACGTCGCGGAGCGCCCGCCGCACCCGGCCGAGGATCAGTTCCCTGCTGCTGCCGATCACAAAGCGCCTCCTGCGGAGCCGGTGCGGCCGCGGGTGCGGGCCCACCAGTCGCGGAAGGGCTCCGGCGGCACGCCGGGCAGGTCCCGGGTGTCCGACCAGGCGCGGCCCGGTCCGGGCAGCCGCCGGGGGTGCAGGCCGCGGGTGCGGGCCAGCAGCCGCTGGCCCCGGCGCAGTGCGCGGGGGTGGTCGAGGGCCCAGCCCGCGGCCCTCATCACGGCGCGCTCGGCGGTGTGCCGCTTCGCGGGCCTGATGACGGTGCGGGTGCCGCGGATCGTCACCGGCCCGCCCTCCGCGACCCTCTCCCGCAGGTGGAGGAGGATCTCGGGGATGTCGATGGCCACGGGGCACGCCTCGAAGCAGGCGCCGCAGAGGGAAGAGGCGTACGGGAGGGACTCCTCCAAGGGCGAGGCGAGGCCCCGGAGCTGGGGCGTGAGGACGGCCCCGATGGGCCCCGGGTACGGAGAGCCGTACGCATGGCCCCCGGCCCGCTCGTACACGGGGCAGACATTGAGGCAGGCCGAGCAGCGGATGCAGCGCAGGGCCCGGCGGCCGGTGGCGTCGGCGAGGGTGTCGGTGCGGCCGTTGTCGAGCAGGACGAGGTGGAAGGCGCGCGGCCCGTCGCCGTCGGTGGTGCCCGTCCACATCGAGGTGTACGGGTTCATGCGCTCGGCCGTCGACGAGCGTGGCAGCAGCTGGAGGAAGATCTCCAGGTCGCGCCAGGTGGGCACGACCTTCTCGATGCCGACCACCGAGATCAGGGTCTCCGGGAGGGTGAGGCACATCCGGCCGTTGCCCTCGGACTCGACCACGACGAGCGTTCCGGTCTCCGCCACCGCGAAGTTGGCCCCCGAAACGGCCACTTTGGCCCGCAGGAACTTCTCGCGCAGGTGCAGCCTCGCGGCCTCGGCGAGATCGGCGGGGCTGTCGGTCAGCCCCTCGGGCGCCGGCAGGCCCCGGTCCGCCATGCGGCTGCGGAAGATGTCGCGGATCTCCGACCGGTTGCGGTGGATAGCGGGCACCAGGATGTGGGAGGGCAGGTCGTCCCCGAGCTGCACGATGAGCTCGGCCAGGTCGGTCTCGTGCGCCCGGATGCCTGCCGCGGCGAGGGCGCCGTTGAGCCCGGTCTCCTGGGTGGCCATGGATTTGACCTTGACCACCTCGCGCTCCCCGGTGGCCAGCACCAGATCCGTGACGATCCGGTTGGCCTCGGCGGCGTCGGCCGCCCAGTGGACCGTGCCCCCGGCCCGGGTCACGGACTCCTCAAGCTGTTCGAGGTAGTGGCCGAGGTGGCGCAGGGTCCGGTCCTTGACCGCGGCTCCGGCGGCCCGCAACCGCTCCCAGTCGTCCAGCTCCGCGACGGCCCGGTCGCGCTTGGCGCGGATCGTGCGGGTGGCGCGGCGGAGGTTGGCGCGGAGCCGCTCGTCCCGGGTCGAGGTCTCGGCAGCACGGGGGAAGGGCGGCATGCCCAGGTAGGTTCCGGTCACCGGGCGGCTCCCGTGCGGGTGTTGCCGGGCAGAGGCAGCGGGTCGTCCTTGCTTGCGGCCAGGATCTCGGCGATGTGCACGGGACGGACGGCCGAGCCCTGGCGGGCGAGGATCCCGCCCAGGTGCATGAGGCAGGAGTTGTCGACCGTGCACACGGCGCGGGCTCCGGTGGCGGCGACGGCGCGGGCCTTGTCGGCGCCCATGGCGGCGGAGACGGCCGGGTTCTTGACGGCGAAGGTGCCGCCGAAGCCGCAGCACTCCTCGGCGCCCGGCAGCTCCCGCAGCTCCAGGCCCTCCACCCGCTCCAGGAGGCGGCGCGGCCGGTCGCCGAGGCCGAGGACCCGCAGCCCGTGACAGGTGGGGTGGTAGGTGACGGTGTGCGGGTAGTAGGCGCCCACGTCGGTCACGCCGAGGACGTCGGTCAGGAACTCCGTCAGCTCGTAGGTCCTGGCCGCCGCCCCGGCCACGGCTTCGGGCACCGCGCCGGCCCGGCCCTCGGCGGCCGCCTTCGCGGCGATCCGCGGGTAGTTGTCGCGGACCATGGCAGCACAGGAACCGGAGGGGGTGACGATGTAGTCGTGGTCGCGGAAGGCGGTGGCGTAGCGGCGCAGGAGGGGCTCGGTCCGGTGCCGGTAGCCGGTGTTGAACAGCGCCTGGCCGCAGCAGCTCTGTTCGGCGGGGAAGTCCACCCGGACGCCCAGCCGTTCGAGGAGGGTGACGACGGCCCGGCCGGTGTGCGGGTAGAGGGTGTCGTTGACACAGGTCACGAACAGCCCGACGCGCATGACCGGTCCCTCCTCGCTCGCCGGGCGGCGCCGTTACCGCGCGGCGGATCCCGTCACCGCGTTCCCGCGGTGATCACCGGAGGGCCTCATACTGCCGCAGGGATCAGCGGCTGTGAAGAACCGAGCAGCTCGCGGATCTCCCGTACGGCCGCACGGCCCGCCCGGTTGGCGCCGATGGTGCTGGCCGACGGGCCGTAGCCGACGAGGTGCACGCGGGGGTCACGGGCCGCGCGCGTGCCCTCCAGGCGGATGCCGCCGCCGGGTTCGCGCAGCTTGAGCGGGGCCAGGTGGTCCACGGCCGCCCGGAAGCCCGTGGCCCAGAGGATGACGTCGGCGTCGGCGGAGCTGCCGTCGGCCCACGCCACGCCGGAGGGGGTCACGCGGTCGAACACGGGCCGCGGGACCAGGACGCCGGCCGCCCGGGCCCGCTCCATGGCCTCCGTCATCGGCAGCCCGGTGACCGAGACGACGCTCTGCGGCGGCAGGCCCCGGCGCACCCGCTCCTCCACGCGGGCGACCGCGGCGCGTCCCCACTCCTCGTCGAAGGGGCCCTCGCGGAAGACCGGCGGCCTGCGCGTCACCCACGTCGTCGCCGCGGCGACCTCGGCGATCTCCAGGAGGTGCTGTACGGCGGAGGTGCCGCCGCCGACGACCACCACGCGCTGCCCGGCGAACGCCTGAGGGCCGGGATAGTCCGCCGTGTGCAGCTGGCGGCCGCGGAAGAGCTCCTGTCCGGGGTAGCGGGGCCAGAAGGGGCGGTCCCAGGTGCCCGTCGCGTTGATCAGGGCCCGTGCCGACCACAGCCCCTCGGAGCTCTCGACCGTCAGCCGCCCGGCCTGCCCTTCCTGACCGGCCTGCCCGTCGCGCACCGCGCGCACGGCGACGGGCCGGTGCACGCGCAGGCCGAAGGCGCGCTCGTAGCCGGCGAAGTAGCCGCCGATCACCTCCGAGGACGGCCGGGACGCGTCGGCGCCGGTCAGCTCCATGCCCGGCAGCGCATGCATGCCGTGCACCTTGCCGTAGGTGAGCGTGGGCCAGCGGAACTGCCAGGCCCCGCCCGGCCGCGGCGAGCGGTCCAGGACGACGAAGTCCTCGTCCGGCTCGTACCCCGCACGGCGCAGGTGGTAGGCCGCGGACAGTCCCGCCTGGCCGGCACCGATCACCACGACCTCGGTCTCGCGGACCCCGTGATTGTTCATGTTTCTACTAACCCGGGTGAGGGGAGATCTCTTCCCGCGTACGAAAATGGAGCCATGGCAGACATCCACGGCTCCTTCCGCACCCACGTCATCGACATCGCCACCGGCTCGGCGGAGACGGTGTACGACCTCACGCACGACTGCGAGGCGTTCCTGCGCGAGGCGGCCGCCGGCCGCGACGGGCTGCTCAACGTCTTCGTCCCGCACGCCACGGCCGGCGTGGCCGTCCTGGAGACCGGCTCCGGCAGCGACGAGGACCTGCTGTCCGCCCTCCACGACCTGCTCCCGGCGGACGACCGCTGGCGCCACCGCCACGGCAGCCGCGGCCACGGGCGCGACCACGTGCTGCCCGCCCTCGTGCCGCCGCACGCGACCCTCCCGGTCATCGGCGGCAGGCTGGAGCTGGGCACCTGGCAGTCGGTGTGCCTGGTCGACACCAACAGGGACAACCCGGACCGCCAGGTGCGGCTGACCTTCCTCGGCTGAACCGGCTGAACCGGCTGAACTTTGCGGAAGCGGCTGAACCGGCCGACCGGGGCCGCGCCCGCCGAAACGGAGGGCTGCCGGGCGCCGGGCCCGTCAGTCCTTCTGCGCCGACTCGGGCAGCTGCCGGAGCTTCACGCTGCTCTTGGTCCGGTAGGCCCAGTCCAGCATCTTCACGGCGTCCGGGTAGCGGTTCGCGCCGTCGTTGAGGAGCACGCCGACCACCGTCCGGCCGTTCCGCTCGGCGGCGAAGACCAGGCAGGCACCGGCCGCCGTGCCGGTGCCGGTCTTGATGCCGATGGCGCCCTTGTACGACCCCAGCAGCTTGTTGGTGTTGTCCCAGTAGTAGGTGCGGTTGACGTTCGCCGCTTTCTGACGGGTCGCCGGCGTCCTGACCACCGTCCGGAACGTGCCGTTGCCCAGCGCGTGCCGGGCCAGCTGCGCCGAGTCGCGCGGGGTCGTGTAGTTGTTCCCCGCCCGGGATATGCCGTCGAAGGAGTCGTACCTGGTGTTCTTCAGGCCCAGGTCGGCGGCCTTCTTGTTCATCTTCGCGATGAACGACGCCGTCCGCGCCGCCTCGGTGCCGCCGCTGCCGAAGGTGTCCGCCAGTGCGTACGCGGCGTCGCAGCCCGAGGGCAGCATCAGGCCGTACAGCAGCTGCCGCACGGTCATCTTGTCGCCCGTGCGCAGGTCGGCCGTGCTCGCACCCTGGCGGGCCACGTAGTCGCGGTACGACTGCTTGATCGTGACCTTCTTGTCGAGGTCCACTCCCTTGGTGTCCAGCACCGTCACCGCGGTCATCACTTTGGTGGTGCTGGCCATCTGCCGCTTGGTGTCGGCGTCCTTGCCCCAGAGCGTGCCGTTCTTGCCGCCGTCGAGCAGGAACGCGCCCTTCGCACTGACCGAGGGGCCGCTCGCGGCCTCGGCGGTCGTCACCGGGAGCGCGACGGCGACCGCTGCGGTTGATGCGACCACGGCCGCGCCCCAGCGGCGGACCGGTCTTGCGGATCGCTCCATATATGCCTCTGTTTCTCGCGTGTTGAGCTGCCTTGAGCTGCGTCGAGCTGAGTGCTTGAGCCCGCTTGAGCAGGGCGGTTCCCCTCGCCCGCAATGCCGAGCGAGCCGATAATCGCACCAGTTCTGCCGTCGCGAGAACCTGGGGGCGCCTCAGTTTCCGCCGGTGACCCAGTCGTAGGCCCGCCCGGCGTCGAACTCCTTCTGACCGCCCGGGAAGAGGAGCCCCGCCGAGGTGAACGCGGGGTCGCCGGCGGTCCGCGGCAGGTAGGGCACCGCGATGCACCGCATCCCCGCCCGGCGGGCCGCCTCCGCGCCGGGCGGGGCGTCCTCGACCACCACGCAGTCAGCCGGCGCCGCGCCGAGCCGCCGCGCGGCCTCCAGGAACACGTCCGGCTCGGGCTTGCCGTGCGCGACCTCCTCCGCCGAGACCAGCGTGCTCAGCAGGCCGCCGAGCCCGGTGCGGGCCAGCACCGCCTCGATCGCCGCCCGCGAGGAGCCCGACGCCACGGCGAGCGGCACGCCCGCCCCGTGCAGCAGGCCGACGAATCTGCGCATCTCCGGGAACGCCCGCGTGTGCGCGGCGGCCAGCTCCAGATAGGCGCGGTTCTTGGCGGCGAGCAGCTCGTCGACCGGCGCCTCGATGCCGTGCTCGCGGCGGAGAGCCTCCAGCGTCTCCCGGGTGCCGATCCCGATGAACCGGGTGTGCTCCTCCCAGGTGAAGCCGGGCGCACCGTACTGCTCCAGGACCCGGCGGCCCGCTTCGTAATAGTCCGGCTCGCTGTCCACGAGCGTTCCGTCGAGATCGAAAATGACCGCAGGCCTCTCTCCGACCCCAGGGCTCTCTCCGACCGCAGGCCTCTCTCCGAACATCAGCCGCTCCGCGCCCCGGCCCTCAACCGCTCCGCTGCGCCGCGCGCCCCACGGAGTCGACCAGGGGCAGCACCCGGTAGGGCACCCGCTCGCGCAGCACCATCTCCGTACGGGTGCGCACCACGCCCGGCGTGCGGACCAGCACCTGGATCACGTCCTCCAGGTGGGCCGCGTCCCGGGCGACCACCCGGGCCAGCAGATCGCCGCCCCCGGTGGTCGAGAAGGCCTCCATGATCTCCGGGACCTCCGCCAGCGCCTCGGCGACCGTGTCCAGGTGCCCCTGAGTGACCTCGATGTGCACGAACGCCAGCACGGGGTGCCCCAGGGCGGCGGGCGACAGGCGCGGCCCCGAACCGGTGATCACGCCCTCGCGCTCCAGCCGGTCGAGCCGGGCCTGAAGCGTGCCGCGGGCGATGCCCAGCACGCGCGCGCACTCGCGCACGCTCGTGCGGGGCTGCTCCAGCAGCAGCCGGAGGATCTTCGCGTCCAGAGCGTCCACGGCCATGGGCCAACGGCCTCCTCGTGGTCGGAGCTTCCGGCCGGTAACTGTACCAATGGCCCAGTCATTCAGCTCGCTGTTGAGCCACTGAGGCAAGTGATGTTTTCCTTCAACCATCGATGGCGTTGCGCTGGGCTGCGCCGGGCGGCGAAGGAGCCGCACCGGACCCCCGCAGCGCCTTTGTCATGCCGAAGGCAGAAGACGTCACACGTCACACGTCGCGCGTCCTACGTCGTGCGTCGCGCGTCGTTGCGTCACGCCGAAGGCAGAAGACCGGAAGACCATCCGTACGCGTGCGTGCGCGCGCGTACCCACTCGGGGAGAAGGGGGCGGCAGCGCTGAAGAGGATCTTCGTGGCTCCGGATCCGGGCCTGCTCCGGCTGCGGACCGCCGTCCGCGCCGTCATCGGCGTGGGCTTCGCGGTCACCGTCGTCGAGCTGTCCGGCCTGCCGCTGTCCGCCTCCATCACGGGCGGCCTCGCGGCGCTGCTCGCGATGTTCACCGTCGGCGACGCGACGCCGGGCCGCCAGGTGGTCACGACGGCGCTGCTGCCCGCCGTCGGGTTCCCCGTGCTCGCCCTCGCCTCCGCCCTGCACGGCACGCCCCTGGTGCGCGACGCGGCCTTCCTCGCCGTCGTGTTCTGCGGGGTCTACGCCCGGCGCTGGGGGCCGCGCGGACAGGCGCTCGGGATCTTCGGCTTCATGATGTTCTTCGCCACCCAGTTCCTGCACGCCGTGCCCGCCCAGCTCCCGCACCTCTACGCGGCCGTGATCATGGCCCTCGCGGCGTGCGGCCTCGTGCGCTTCGGCGTCTGGTGCATCGAGCGCCGCACCCCGCCGCCCGCCGCCCCGGCCCCGCTCGCCGGGCGCGGCCTCGCCCGGCCCACCACCCGGCTGGCCTTCCAGAACACCGCGGCCTGCGCTCTCGCGCTCGGCGTCGGTCAGCTGGTCTCCGACGAGCGCTGGTACTGGGCCGTGGGCACCGCCTGGTGGATCTTCGTCAACACCGCCTCGCGCGGCGAGACCCTCGTACGCGGGTTCCGCCGCGTCGTCGGCACCCTGGCCGGCATCGCCGCCGGCCTCCTCGTGGCCGTGCCGCTGCACGGCGCGCCCGGGCCCACCGCCGTCCTCGTGGCCGTCTGCGTCTTCGGGATCTTCTACACCGCCGCGCCGTCGTACAGCTGGATGATGTTCTTCGTGACCGTCATGGCAGGGCTGCTCTACGGGCTGCTGGGCGTCCTCCACCCCGGCCTGCTCGCCCTGCGCTTCGAGCAGACCCTCGTCGGCGCCGCCGGCGCGGCCCTCGCCGTCGCCGTCGTGCTGCCCGTCACCACCCACGCCGCCACGGACGCCTGGATCCAGCGCGCCCTGCTCGCCGTACGGCACTGCACGGCGGACTCCGCGCGGCGGCTGGCCGGAGACGCCTCCGCGGATCCCGCCCCGCACGTCGCCGAGCTCGAACTCCTCCTCGGCAAGGTCCGCGTCTCCCTCGCCCCGCTGCTGCACCCGCTCAGCCCGCTGCGCGCCCGCAAGGAGCGCGCGCGGCAGGTCGTGCTGCACCTCGACGACTGCGCCCGGCAGGCGCGCGGCCTCGCGGCCGTCGCGGCCGACCCCGACGCCTCGCACGACGCCCGGCTCACCGCCGCCTGCCAGCGCGTCGAGTCGGCTCTCCTCGGACTCGTCGCGTCCGGCGGGGAGGCCCGGCCGGCCGCAGTGCTGCCCGGTGCCGCGCCGCACCACCACCCCGGCGCCGAGGCCGCGCTCGCGCACCTGCACGACCTGGAGGCCGCGCTGTCCTCGCTGGCAGAGCCGCTGCGCAGCGGCCCGCGCGGAGTGTTCGCGGAGGCCTGACATCCGGTATGCCGGTGGCGCCGTGTAGCGTCGGGATCACAGTCTTCGGGGGCGGGGAGGGCGGCATGACGGTCGGCGGAGGACGGGAAGGACGTGCCGGGCGGCGCGGGCGGCTCGCGTACATCGGGTCGTACACCGAGGCCGGCGGCAGAGGCGTCACGGTTGCCGAGGCCGACCCCGGCACGGGCGCGCTGAAGCTGCTGGGGTCGACGGACGCCGTGGCGAACCCCTCCTTCCTCGCGCTCTCGCCCGGGGCCGACGTGCTGTACGCGGTGAGCGAGACCGACGAGGGCGCCGTCGCGGCCTTCTCCCTCGCCGATCCCCTGCGCCCCCGGCCGCTCGGCGAGCCGGTGCCCGTGCGCGGTGACGCCCCCACGCACCTGGCCGTCACCGGCACCCACGTGTTCACCGCCAACTACGGCTCGGGCAGCGTCAGCGCCCTGCCGGTCCGCAGGGGCGGCGGGCTCGGCGCTCCCGCGGCGGTCCTCGCCCACCGGGGCAGCGGCCCGGTCGCGGACCGGCAGAAGGGCCCGCACGCCCATGCGGTCGTGCCCGACCCCTCGGGCCGCATGCTCCTCGCCGCCGACCTCGGCACAGATTCCCTGTGGACGTACGCCCTCGACCCGGTGACGGGGCTGCCGCGCCCGCACGGCGAGACCCGGCTGCGGTCCGGCACGGGCCCGCGGCACCTGGCGTTCGCTCCCCGCACCGACCGCATCTACGTGCTGAACGAACTGGTGCCGAGCGTCACCGTCTGCCGCTGGAGCGGCGCGGACGGGGCGCTGGAGCCCCTTGGGGAGACGCGCGTCCTTCCGCCGGGCGAAGCCGTACAGACGTACCCGTCCGAGCCCGTGGTCTCCGCGGACGGGCGGTTCCTCTGGACGGCCAACCGCGGCCACGACAGCATCTCGGTCCTCGCCCTCGACGCGTCGGGGGACGTGGCCGGGCTCCGCGCGGTCGCCGGCTGCGGCGGTGTCTGGCCGAGGGACCTGACCCCGGACCCGTCGGGGCGGTTCCTGTACGTCGCCAACGAGCGGTCGGGCGACGTCGCGTGGTTCGCCGTCGACCCGGAGACGGGCGTGCCGTCCCTGGCCGGCACGGTCGCCGTGCCGGCGGCGTCCTGTGTGATCTTCAACTGACACCGGCGTTCCCACGCGCGCCCCGGAACGCCGAGAGGGGCTCTCCGCGGCGCGGGAGCCCCTCTCCGGGGAAAACGGACGGGCCGGGCGGTCAGACGGTCACGGCACGGTCTGGTCGCAGGACCCGTACGGACAAGCGGTGGGCGGTCAGCGCGCCGGGCTCGGGGCCGGCTGCAGGGATATGCCCAGCAGCTCCGCGTACTTGGCCAGGACGAGCTTGCCTATCGCCGGGTAGGCGCCGAGCGGCGCGGACGCGGCGCAGTCCGCCTCCTTGGCGGCGGCGTCCGCGAGCCCCTCGGCGATCTCCGGGCCGATGAGGCCCGGGGCGAGCGCGAGGTTCCGCGAGCCGGAGCCGCGCAGCTGGTCGGCCGCGCGGGCGATGTCGCCGTCGATGTCGAGAGCGGCCGCGAGGACCGGCACGGCGAGGCGGGCGGAGAGCAGCATGCCGCTGATCCCGGCGGCCTGCACGGCCTCCTCGCCGCCGACCGTCGCCAGAATGATCCCGTCCGCCGCCGTTGCGACTGTGAACAGTCGCGCGCGGTCGGCGCGGGCCAGACCGGCCTCCGACAGGCGCACGTGCAGGGCCTCGGCGAGCAGCGGGTGCGGGCCGAGCGCGTCGGTGAGCTCGGCGGCGGAACCGCTGCTCATGACGGACTGGCGGATGCGGCGCAGGAGGGCGTTGTCCGGGCCGGCCAGGAGCGGCACCACGATGGCCGGGGGCCACTGGTCCCACGCGCCGGCGGCGCCGTCCTCGGCTCCGGCTTCGCGGGCTTCGCCGGCGCGAGCGGTGCGCTGCGCGGCGGCGTAGGCGAGGACGGACTCCAGGGAGGGGTAGCCCTCGGTGTCACCCTCGGCGTCCACGTAGCCGATGCGGGCGTCGAGGCCGGGGAGCTCGGAGCGGGCGATGCTGAGCACCTCCTCGGCGAGGAGGCGCGTCGCCGTGCCGGGGAGCCCCGGAACGGCGAGAACCAGCGGCGGCGCACCGGCGGGAGCGACCGCCGGCTCCGGCCGCCGGTGCCGTCCGGGCTGACGGGGTCGCGGCATTCGTACAGGCAGGCCAGGCGCGGGCCCTGTGGGGGAGCTCATGGCGCCGCATGTTAGTCGTTCGGGGGACTGGGCCGTTCGGGTGGGGGCGTCCCGGTGGTGTCTGTCCGGATTTATTCGCCCAAAAATACGCTCATCGCAGAAGTGTGCGGATGTGACCGGGAGTGTTCAGCAAACGACGGTGAGCATGGGCGGATCGGCCGGCAGCAGCAGACTGCCCGTCAGAAGGGCTCCGGCCACGCACAACGCGCCGTCCAGGGGCCGGCCCGCCGCGGTGACCGGCCGCGCAGCGGGAAGTTGCAGCTGCAACTCCTCGCGCAGGGGTGCGAGCAGCGGCTCGCCCAGGCGCAGGAGGCCTCCGGTCAGCGCCACGTCGTGCCCTTCGCCGGGGCCGTACACCGCGCCGGCCGGATGCGCCAGACCTGCCTGCCGGCCGGCTGTCGCAGGGGATGATTCCCGGCCGCCTGTCGCAGTGGACGATTCCCGGCCGCCTGCTGCGGGGGGCGATTCCCTGCCGGGCCGCGGTGGCGGGCAGACGGCCGCGGCCGCCTCGGCGATGTGCCGGGCCGCACGGCGCAGGATGCCGGCCGCCACCGGATCGGCCGGCGCGCACCGGGCCACCTCAGGAGCGAAGGAGGCGAGGACGGCGGGCCGGTCCGCCCGGGGGTAGAGGGCGGCGGGCAGCTCCGCCGGCGGGCCGAGGACCTCCCGCAGCCGCTCCAGCAGGACGGGCGAGCCGCCGGCCCGCCCGTCGTACGCCCGCATCGCCGCCTCCAGCCCCGCGCGGCCGATCCAGGCCCCGCTCCCGCAGTCGCCGAGCAGGTGGCCCCAGCCGTCGGCACGCCGCCAGCCGCCCTCCGCGGTCAGGTCCGTGCCCACCGCGATCAGCCCGGTGCCCGCGGCGACGACCGCTCCCGGCCGCTGGCCCAGGGCCCCGGCGTACGCGGTGACGGCGTCCGTGGCGAGGGCGAGGCGGCGCACGCCGAGCGCCTCGCGCAGGGCGGAGGGCAGGACGGCGCGCAGCTCCGCACCGAGAGAGGCCATGCCGGCGGCGCCCACACAGACGGCCTCGCAGCGCTGCGCCCCGGCCTGCGCCAGCAGGCTCCGTGCGGCGGGCAGCACCTGGCGCAGAAGGCCCCGGGCGTCGATGCCCTGTCCGCCGACGCCCGCCGGGACGGAGGAGGACCAGGTCAGGTCCGGGCCGTTGCCTGGGACCGCCCGCAGGCCGACGCGGATTCCCGAGCCGCCGGAGTCGACGCCCAGGACGTGGCCGGCCGCCGGGCTCACCGGACCGGCCGCACCGGCAGGCGCCCCGCGGCGGATGCGGCCGGTGCTCCGGGAGCCTCCGCCGCCGTCACGGCAGCTGCCAGTCCACGGGGGCCGCGCCCTGGCGCGCCAGCAGGTCGTTGGCGCGGCTGAACGGCCGCGAGCCGAAGAAGCCGCGGTCGGCCGACATGGGGGAGGGGTGGGCCGACTCCACGGACGGCACCTGGCCCAGGAGCGGACGCAGGTTGCGGGCGTCGCGCCCCCACAGGATCGCCACCAGCGGCCGCCCCCGCTCGACCAGCGCCCGGATCGCCTGCTCGGTGACCTCTTCCCACCCCTTGCCGCGGTGCGCGGCGGGCTTGCGCGGGGCGGTGGTCAGCGCCCTGTTGAGCAGCAGGACGCCCTGCCGGGTCCACGGCGTGAGGTCGCCGTTGGACGGCCGCGGCAGCCCCAGGTCGGAGTGCATCTCGCGGTATATGTTCTCCAGGCTGCCGGGCAGCGGGCGCACCTCGGGGGCCACCGAGAAGCTCAGCCCCACGGCGTGCCCCGGTGTGGGGTACGGATCCTGACCGACGATCAGCACCCGCACGTCGTCGAACGGCTGCTGGAAGGCGCGCAGGACGTTGGCGCCCGACGGCAGGTACGTACGGCCCGCGGCGATCTCGGCGCGCAGGAAGTCGCCCATGGCGGCGATCCGGCCGGCCACCGGCTCCAGGGCCTTCGCCCAGCCCGGTTCGACGATCTCGTGCAAAGGTCGTGCAGCCACAGCTGCCGCCCCTCCCT
>NZ_JBPQTW010000017.1:0-67940 GCF_051386535.1 Streptomyces sp. URMC 127 | reverse complement strand
TCCGGCGCCGCTCCTGGCAGATGCGGCGCGACGGCCCCGCCCTGCGAGCCCGGCCGAACGCCGCCCACGAAGCCGTGGCACGGCTGGAGAAGGCGGGCGTCCCCGTACGCGTCATCACCCAGAACGTCGACGGCCTGCACCCGCTGGCGGGAATGCCGGAGCGGAAGGTCCTCGAACTCCACGGCACGGCGCGGGCGGTGCAGTGCACGCACTGCAAGGCGCGCTCCAGCATGGAGGCGGCACTGGAGCGCGTGGCAGCGGGCGATCCGGACCCGGCGTGCGAGTCGTGCGGCGGCATCCTGAAGTCGGCCACGGTGATGTTCGGCGAGGGCCTGGATCCGGTGGTGCTCGGTGAGGCCGTGGCCGTGACCAAGGCGTGCGACGTGTTCATCGCGGTCGGCACGAGCCTCCAGGTGCACCCCGCCGCGCAGTTGGCGGGACTGGCGGCCGACCACGGCGCACGGCTGGTCATCGTCAACGCGGAGCCGACGCCGTACGACGACCGGGCCGACGAGCTGGTGCGCGAGCCGATCGGGACGGCGCTTCCGGCACTGCTGGAGCGGATCACCGCGGGGTGAACGGGCGGCTGCCGGCCCCGGCGACCCGAAACAAGGTGTCAATGAAAAATTGACAAAGGTCGCGCGTCAAGGAAAGGTTGACGCCATGATCGATTCGCCGCGGCCGGCAGCCGCCCCGCAGTCCACCCCCGCCTTCGCCGCCCTCGGGCCGCTGCTCGGCGCCATCGCCCTGATCACGCTCGCCCTCTCGCTCGCCGACGACCTCGGCACCCCGGCCTTCCTCGCCCTCATCGGCGCCGAGCTCCTCCTCATCGCAGGCATGGGCGCCCTCTTCGGGACGCTGCAGAAGCAGAGCACCACCGCCACCCCCGCGGGCACCGCAGAGCGCCTGCGCGACGAGGCGGCCCTCGACGCCCTGGAGCCCCTGCGCGGGAGTGAGCAGCGATGAGCGACGCCCCGCAGCTCAGCCCGGAAGAAGAAGCCCGCATCCGTGAGGGCATCGCGAGTGCCGTGCTCGGCGCATCCGAGGGGCTCGCCGCGTCCCTGGAGCACGACCCGGAGGGCTATCTGCGCCTGGTGGCCGCCACCCGGACCGGCGCCGAGGAGACGAGCCGCCTGCTGCGCGAGGCCGTGCAAGGAGCGCGGGCCGCGGGCCACAGCTGGGACGTCATCGGCCGCCTGCTGGGCGTGAGCCGGCAGGCCGCGCAGCAGCGCTTCGCACCCAAGGGCACCACGGTCCCCGAGGGCTCCCCCGAGCGCCGGGTCCTGACGCCGCTGACCGCGTTCAACGAGATGGCGGCCCTCGCCGAGGCGGGCCTGGAGGGCTGGGAGCTGGTCGAGTTCGGCCCGCTGTACCACGCGGTGGTGGCGTCCGGCCGGCAGTGGGAGTACCGCCGCGTCCCGTTCGCGGTCGCCGGCCGCCGGCGGCGTATGGAGGCGGACGGGTGGACGGAGGTCGGCACGGGCTCCTTCCCGTGGAGCTACTACAAGCGCCCACTCACGGACGCCCCGGCGAAGGACGACCACGCCCCGGCGCAAGGCGCCTGACCGTAACCCACCCCCTCCCGTCAACCATGGTTGACACATCCCGCTTGTCATCCTAAGTTGACAGCATGGCCGGAACGGATGCGCGGGAAGCGAAGGAAACGAACGAAGCGAAGGACGCGGTCGGCACGACCGAGGCCGCCATGGACAGCGATCCCCACGTGGGACTGCACGCCGTCGCCGCACTGCGGCGCCTCGTCGAGCGCCTGGAGGCGCTCCAGGTCGACAGCGCGCGCCGGCAGGGCTGGTCCTGGGAGGAGATCGGGGCCGCGCTCGGAGTCAGCAGGCAGGCCGTACACAAGAAGCACGCCAGGAGGTAAGCATGTTCGAACGGTTCACCCGTGATGCGCGTGTCGCCGTCATCCAGGCGCAGGAGGAGGCCCGCGCGCTGGGCCACGCATGGATCGGCAGCGAGCACCTGCTCCTCGGCGTGCTCGGCGGCGCCGACACCGCCGTGGTCGCCACGCTGGCCCGGTTCGGGGTCACGCCGGAAGCGTGCCGGAGCGCTTTGGTGCCCACCGGCCACCTCGGCACGGGCGATGCGGAAGCGCTGCGCGCGTTCGGCATCGACCTGGAGGCCGTACGGGCGCGGGCGGAGGACGCGTTCGGGCCGGGGGCCCTCGACCGGCCCGGTCCGCCCGAGGAGCGGCGGCGGCTCCTGCCCTTCGGCCGGCGCCGGGACGAACCCGCCCGGAAGGGCCACATCCCTTTCACGCGCCGCGCGAAGAAGGCCCTGGAACGCTCCTTGCGCGAGGCGCTCGCCCGCAAGGAGCGCCACATCGGTCCGGAGCACGTCGTCCTGGGCATCCTCGACCCGGACGACAGGGTGACGGACGGCATGCTGCGCAAGCTGGGGACCGACACCGCCACCGTACGGAACGGGATCCTCCAGGATCTGCCCCGGGCGGCCTGAGCCGCTCCGGCAGCGTGAGCGGCCCGGGCTCCGCCGAGCCCGGCCGAGTTGCCTGATACTGCCCGAACTCGCCCGCGCGGCCCGCCCCCTACCGCTTGCGCAGCCTCCGCCACACCGCCTTCGCCGCGTGGTGCCCGCACATGCCGTGGACGCCCGGCCCCGGCGGCGTGGCCGAGGAGCACAGGAAGACGGCGGGGTGAGCCGTCGCGTACGGCACGCGGGCGAGCTTGGGGCGGATGATCAGGCGCAGGCCGGCCACGGAGCCGACGGCGAAGTCGCCGCCCACGTAGTTGGCGTTGCGGGCGGCCAGTTGCGGCGGCCCGGCGGTGGCACGGGCCAGGACCAGGTCCCGGAAGCCGGGCGCGAACCGCTCGATCTGCCGCTCGATCACCTCCGTGGCATCACCCTCCCAGCCGCTCGGCACGTGCCCGTACACCCAGAACGTGTGCTTGCCCTCGGGCGCGCGGGTGGGGTCGAAGAGGCTGGGCTGGGCGGTGATGAGGAAGGGCACGGAGGGGTCGCGGCCGTACAGCGCGGCGTCCAGGGCCGCGTCGATCTCGCCGTACGTGGGGCCGATATGGACCGTCCCGGCGCGGCGCGCGGCCTCCGCCCTCCACGGCACGGGCCCCGACAGCGCGTAGTCGATCTTGAAGACGCTGGGCCCGTACCGGTAGCCGTGGTAGGCGTTGCCGAGGCCGGCGATCCGGGCGAGGGCGGTGGGCGAGGTGTCGAAGACGTAGGCGCGGGCGGGCGGCAGGTCGTCCAGCCGCTTGACCTCGAAGCCGGTGTGCACGGTGCCGCCGTGCACGCGCAGGTACGAGGCGAGGGCGTCGGCGATGGACTGGGAGCCTCCGCGCGGCACCGGCCAGCCGCCCGCGTGCGCGGCCAGCGCGAAGACCAGGGCCATGCCGCCCGTGCCGATGCCGGTGAGCGGCGAGATGCCGTGCGCGGCCAGCCCGGCGAGCAGGGCCTGCGCCTTCTCGTCCCGGAAGCGGCGGGTGAGCAGGGCCGCGGGCTGGGCGCCCACCAGGCCGAAGCGGGCGTAGAGGAGGGGGTCGCGCGGCAGCCCGTCCCACTGGGTGCGCAGGAAGTCGGCCGCGACCGTGCCCCACTTGCCGCGGAAGGGCGCGACGAGGCGGCGGTACGTCCCGGCGTCGTGCGGGCCGAGGGAGTGCGCCGTCTCCCCGACGCTGTGGGAGAGGACCGCGGCCGTGCCGTCGGGGAAGGGGTGCGCCATGGGCAGCTCGGGGTGGACCCACTCCAGGCCGTGCCGGTCGAGCGGCATCGCGGCGAAGGCCGGGGAGCCCGCGCCGAGCGGGTGCACGGCGGAGCACGGGTCGTGCCGGAAGCCGGGGAGGGTGAGCTCCTCGGTCCGGGCGCCGCCGCCGATGGCGCCGGCGGCCTCGAAGACCTCCACCGACAGGCCGCGGCGGGCCAGCTCCACGGCGGCGGTGAGCCCGTTGGGCCCGGCACCTACGACGACAGCGTCGAGCATGGTCGGCACGCGGACGCCACTCCCCTCGTCCTCGGGATCAGCCGGCGGACGCCAGCAGCCCCAGGATATGACGGAGCGTCGCCTCGTCCCGCGCGGCGGCGAAGGGCAGCGCGTTGCCCCCGGCTATGCGGAACGGCTCGCCGGCGAGGGTCCCGCTCGCGCCGCCCGCCTCGGCGACGAGGAGCAGGCCCGCGGCGTGGTCCCAGGCGTTCTCCCAGCTGAAGGCCAGGCCGTCGATGCTGCCCCGGGCCACGTTCAGATACTCCAGGCCGGCGGAGCCGCAGGGGCGCGGCGCGAGGCCCGGGACGGCGAGCGCCGCGAGGACGCGCTTCTGCTCGTCGTCGGTGAAGTCGTAGTGGGAGATCGCCACTTCGAGGACCTTGCCGGGGGCGGGCGAGCCGGCCTTCAGCGGCTCGCCGTTGAGCACGGCCCCGCCGCCGCGGCGGGCGACCGCCATCAGGTCGAGCGCGGGCGCGTACGTCCAGGAGGCGAGGAGCTCGCCGTGGTGGGCGAGGCAGACGAGGGTCGCGAAGCCGGGGTCGCCGTGCACGAACTGGCGGGTGCCGTCGACGGGGTCGACGACCCACACGGGCGCGTCACCGCCGAGCGCGGAGAGCAGGCCCGGGTCCGCGTGCACGGCCTCCTCGCCTACGACGACCGAACCGGGCAGGAGGGCGGTGAGCGACGCCGTGAGGTGCGCCTCCGCTCGCCGGTCGGCGACGGTGACGAGGTCGTGCGGACCGTTCTTCTCGACGATCTCGTCCGCGGCGAGCTGCCGGAAGCGCGGCACGATCTCGGCGGCGGCCGCCTTGCGGACCGCCTCCTCGACGTCGGTCAGGTCACCTGCGAGAAAGTCTTCGAGCATGCGTCCATCGAACCATGCCCCACCGACAACCGGTGGCGGCCCGGTGTCCGCCGGGCGCCCCACCGGTGAACGGGGGCCGCCGGACCAGCTGGCTGACCGCCCGACCGACCGCCTGACCGGCCGCCGGGCCGCCGGGCCGCGCCTGGCAGATCGGCCGACGGACCGGCTGACCAGCTGACCGGCGACCTGCCTGACTGCTTGGCGGACCGGCCGGCTGACCACCAGGCTGCCATCCTGGCCGCCTGGCCGCCTGGCCGCCTGGCCGCCTGGCCGCCTGGCCGCCTGCCTGGCCACCAGGCTGACCAGTCGGCCGCCCGGCCTCCCCGCCGCCCGTTCAGCGTCCCACCGCGTACCCCTGCATCCCGCGTGGGTTGGCGGCCGCCGACAGCACGCCCGTGCGCGGGTCGCGGGCCACCGCGCACAGCCGTCCCTCCGACCACGCCGGCCCCACCGTCACCCGGTGGCCCCGCCGCCGCAGCTCCCCGATCGCGCGGTCGCCGAGGCGCCTCTCGGCGACGACCGCGCCGGGTGCCATGGCGCGCGGGTGGAAGGAGCCGGGGAAGGACTCGTGGTGCCAGTTGGGGGCGTCGATCGCGCCCTGCAGGTCGAGGCCGCCGCGCACGGGCGGGCGCAGGGCGACGGCGAGGAAGAAGTGCAGCTGCCACTGGTCCTGCTGGTCACCGCCGGGCGTGCCGAAGGCGAGGACGGGCTCGCCTTCGCGCAGGGCGAGGGACGGCGTCAGGGTGGTGCGCGGCCGGCGCCCGGGGGTCAGCGAGTTGGGGAGCCCGGGTTCGAGCCAGGCCATCTGCAGCCGGGTGCCGAGGGGGAAGCCGAGCTCGGGCACGACGGGGTTGGACTGCAGCCAGCCGCCGCTGGGCGTCGCCGAGATCATGTTGCCCCAGCGGTCGACGACGTCGAGGTGGCAGGTGTCGCCGCGGGTCGCGCCGCTGACCGTGACGGTCGGCTCGCCCGCGCCCGCCGCCACCGCCGGAGCGGTGCGCTCCGCGGCGGCGACGGCGTGCCGCGCCAGCCGCGGGGCCCGTCCGCCGGGGCTGCCGGGGCGCAGCTCGTACGAGGCGAGGTCGCCGATCAGGGCGCGGCGGGCGGCGTTGTAGCCGTCGGAGAGGAGGTCCTTCAGCGGGACGTCGGCGGCGTCGCCGTACCAGGCCTCGCGGTCGGCCATCGCGAGCTTGCTGCCCTCGATGAGGGTGTGGACGTACTCGGGGCTGCCGTAGTCCGGCACCCCGTCGAGCAGGGCGAGCTGCTGCAGCAGGACGGGGCCCTGCGACCAGGGCCCGGGCTTGCAGACGGTCCAGCCGTTCCAGTCGTGGCGGACCGGCTCCTCGTACGCGGCCCGGAAGCCGGCGAGGTCGTCGCCGGTGAGGGGCGCGGTGTGGCGTTCGCCGGAGGTGTCCAGGGTCGGGCGGGCCGCGGCGGCGACGAGGGCCTCGGCGACGAAGCCCTCGCGCCACACGCGGCGGGCCGCGTCGATGCGCTGCTCGCGGGTGCCGCCGGCGGCCTCGGCCTCGGCGATCAGGCGGCGCCAGGTGGCGGCGAGCGCGGGGTTGCGCAGGAGCGTGCCGGGGGCCGGCGGCCGGCCGCCGGGCAGGTAGACCTCGGCCGAGGTCGTCCACTCGGTCTCGAAGATCCGCCGGACGGTGGCCACGGTCCGGCCGATGGCCTCGACGGGGGCATGGCCGTGCTCGGCGTAGCCGATGGCGTACGACAGGACGTCGGCGAGCGGCTTGGTGCCGTGGTCGCGCAGGAGCAGCATCCAGGCGTCGAAGGCGCCCGGGACGGCGGCCGCGAGGGGGCCGGTGCCGGGGACGAGGTCGAGGCCGAGTGAGGTGTAGTGCGCGATGGTCGCGCCGCCGGGCGCCGGCCCCTGCCCGGCGAGGACCTGCACCGGCCCGCCGGCCGGCGCGAACACCGCCGGCACCTCCCCGGCCGGCCCGTTCATGTGCGGCTCGACGACATGGAGTACGAAGCCCGCCGCGACCGCCGCGTCGAAGGCGTTGCCTCCGCTCTCCAGGACGGCCATGGCGGACTGCGACGCGAGCCAGTGGGTGGACGACACCATGCCGAAGGTGCCCTGCAGGGTGGGCCGGGTGGTGAACATGGCGTCTATGACGTCAGACCCGGCCCCCGTTGCGCAAGGGCTCACGGATGCGCCGCGGGGGCGGGACGGCGACCCGCGGGACGGCTGGGAAGCCCGGGGAGCGCGCACGTCAGAGCGGCGTCAGGGATGCCGCGTACCGCTTGTGCGGGGGCGGGGGGCTCTCTTGAATGGTGCTCGTGAACAGCCACCTGCGCCACGACGACCGGCCGCCTCATACGGCGCTGCCCGGCTCCTCGCGCTGTTCGCACACGGTGCGTTGTTCCCGCACGGTGCGCTGAGCGCACGCGGTGTGCTGAGCGCACCGGCTGTTCACTGACACCCCGGCTGCCCGCCTTCGGACGACAGCCGGCAGCCGGCAGCCGGCAGCCGGCAGCACCGCGGCATACAGCGCACTCCGGCTTTCGCCGGCACCCGCGCCTCCCTGCCGCTGATGCCCTTTCATGCTCGCACGGCAGCCCCGCCCTACGGGGTGCGCTGCCGCTCTGTCCTTCCCGGAGTGGATTCCCATGTCTTTCGCTGTCTCGCCTGCCCCCAGGACCGTTCTGGTCACCGGTGCCACGTCCGGTATCGGCTGGGAGACCGCCCGGCTGCTCGCCGCGCGGGGCGACACGGTCATCGTCCACGCCCCCGACCAGGCGTCCGGCGACGACGCCGTCACCCGCCTGGCCGCGGCCGGCGCCGACATCCTGCGGCTGCGCCTGGTCGTCGCCGACTTCTCCCGCCTGGACGAGGTACGGGCCATGGCCGCGCGCGTCGCCGAAGAGCACCCCGTCCTCGACGTCCTGGTCAACAACGCCGCCGTCGCCGCGCCCGAGCGGCGCACCGTGACCGCCGACGGCAACGAACTCTCCCTCCAGGTCAACTTCCTCGCCGCCTACCTCCTCACCCACGAGCTCGCCGGCCCCCTCACCGCCCGGCCCGGCAGCCGCGTCGTCAACGTCTCGTCCTCCATGCACCGCACCGCGTCCATCGCCTGGAACGACCCCCACCGCACCAAGCGCTACTCCCGCCTCGCCGCCTACGCCCAGTCCCAGCTCGCACTGACCGTCTTCGCCCGCGAGCAGGCGCCCTGGACTTCGGTCAGCGTGCACCCGGGCGTGTGCGACACCGGTCTGCTGCCGCTGTACGCCCACGAGGGCGACTCCGCCCTCCAGGGCGCCGAATGCGTCGTACGGCTCTGCGACCCCGCCACCGAACTCGTCCCCGGCGCCTACTACGACCGCAGGGCCCTGTCGCCGGCCGCCCCCGTCGCCATGGAAGACCGCACGGTGCGCCGCCTGTGCAAGCTCGCCGAGCAGCTGGTCGCCGCCAAGGCCGCCTGAGCCTGACGACGGGTCAGGTGGCTGCCCGGGCTACTGCGCGGCCCGCCCGCCGCAGAACACCGCCTTGATGAGCCCGTCCAGCGCCTTCGGGAACTCCTGTGCCGGGTCGGCGGCGGAGTCCCCGGTGGTCACCCCGGCGGTCAGGGTCTTGCGGCCGTCGGGGGTGCTGATCATCAGCGCCCCGAAGCCGCCCGGGGCGCCGCCGTTGTGGTGGACGATGGTGCCGTGGTCCGGGCCCAGGTCCTGTACGAACAGCCCGAGGCCGTAGCCGAGCACCCCGTGCGGCTTGCGCATCTCGTCCAGCAGCGGGGCCGGGAGGAGCTTGCCGCCCAGCAGTGCGGAGAAGAAGGTGTGGAGGTCCCGGGTGGTGGAGATCATGTCTCCGGCGCCGACCAGCAGGGAGAGGTTCTGGCGGGTGACGTCGGCGACCTTCCACTCCTCGGCGTCCTGGTAGCGGTAGTAGCCGTGGGCGTGCGGCTCGGGGAGCTCCGGGCAGGCGCCGGGCACCGCGGTGCCGCGCAGCCCGAGCGGCTCCAGGATCCGCCGCCGCATCTCCTCGGCGTACGAGCGGCCGCTGATCTTCTCGATCAGCAGCACGGCCACCGTGTAGTTGGTGTTGGAGTAGCTCTGGCCGGTCCCCGGCTCGAACCGCGCCGGCTTGGAGAGCGCGAACCGCACCAGTTCCTCCGGCCGGTAGCTGTGGAACCGGTTGTCCACCCACGCCTTGCCGACCGACGGGAGCCCCGGCACGAACGTCCCGTCGGGGCCGAGCTCGCCGGTGTAGCTGTACAGCCCGCTGGTGTGCTGCAGCAGCATCCGCACGGTGATCCGCTCGTCCAGGCCGAGCTCGGGCAGGTGGTCGGCCACCGGGGTGTCCAGCCCCGTCCCGCCCTCGGCCACCAGCTGCAGGACCAGGGTCGCGACGAAGGTCTTGGTGGTGCTGCCCACCCAGAACCGTCCGTCCGCCGGCGGCTCCTCGGTCCCGCCCAGCTCGCGCACCCCGGCAGTGCCGGCCCACGCGCGCCGCTCGTCATGCACCCGCATCTGCACTCCGGCGAACCCGGCGTCGATGAAGGCCTGGAGGGCCTCCTGGAGGTCCGGGCGGTCCTGCCCGGCAGCGGCCTGCGACAGGGTGCGCTCGTCCTGGTCGGTGGAGGTGACGGACATGGTGGTGCCCTCCTTCGAACCCGCCGGCGGCGGGAGTCGGCATGGAAGAACCCGGCCGGCCCTTGCGCCAGCGTTCGGGAATTAGTGAATGCTGGCGACGCTACATTGCGTTCAGATTTTCATCAACGCTGAAGAAGGCGCATCTCCCCAGAGATAGAAGGGCACAAGGCCCCGCCTTTGCAATGACAGTGACGCTTAACGCAATGAGCAATCCCGACCCCCTTTGCAATGAGGTGCGGGTGAATGCATACTGTCGGCGAGGGGTGCGGGCGCCGGGCTCCGCGCATGCCGGCAGAGGGGAGACGGGTACCGATGCCCGGAGGAAGACTCACCGACGAGGACCGCCGGCAGATCGCCGCGGGGCTGGCCGAGGGGCTGGGGTACGCCGAGATCGGCCGGCGTCTGGGGCGGCCCGCCTCGACCGTCATGCGGGAGGTCACCCGCAACGGCGGGCCCGGCGGCTACGGAGCGGACCGGGCGCAAGAGGCCACCCGCCACCGTGCGCGCCGGCGCAAGCAGGCCGGGCCTGCGGCGGCGCCGGTCCCCGACAGCGGTCACGGGCGGGACCCCCGAGCGGTCCAGGAGCTCACGGAGTCCTGGAGCGCCGTTCTGGTCCGGCAGGGCATGCCCCGGGTGGCGGCCGGGGTGCTGGCCTGCCTGTACGTCACCGACTCCGGCGCCCTCACCGCCGCCGACCTGGTCCAGCGGCTCCGCGTCAGCCCGGCGTCGGTCTCGAACGCCGTCGCCTTCCTCGAACAGCAGGGACTGCTCCTGCGGGAGAGAACTCCCGGCGAGCGCCGGGAACGCTACGTCATCGACGACGGGATCTGGGCCCGGACCCTGCTGGTCACCACGCAGATGAACGACGTCCTGGTAGCCGAAGCGAAGCGTGCGGTCGAAATCCTCGGGGACGCGACCCCGGCGGGCGCCCGCTTCGAGTCCGCCGCCGGACTCCTGCTCCTGGTGAACGAGTCCCTCCGGCAGGGCATCGAGGAGTGGCGCCGGCGCCTGGCCGGACACTCCGGCGGCGAGTGAGCGGAAGCCGGGCCGTCGGCTGCACGTACGGTGACTGTACCGGCCTCTGGGATCGGCTCAGAGGCACGTTTCGGGAGGGTGCGCAGTGCACGGGGAGTACAAGGTGCCGGGCGGCAAGCTGGTCGTCGTGGACCTGGACGTGGTGGACGGAGCGCTTCGCGACGTGCGGGTGGCGGGGGACTTCTTCCTCGAACCCGACGAAGCACTGTTCGACATCAACCGGGCCCTCGAAGGGGCCAACGCCGACCTGCCGGCCCAAGAGCTCGCCGGCCGCATCGACGCGGCGCTGCCCGAGGGCACGGTCATGTTCGGCCTCACCTCCGAGGCCGTGGGCGTCGCCGTACGCCGCGCCCTGGCGAACGCCACCGACTGGCACGACTACGACTGGCAGCTGATCCACGCCGGGCCCCAGGCCCCCGCCCTCCACATGGCGCTCGACGAGGTGCTGACCGCCGAGGTGGGCGCCGGGCGGCGGCCACCGACGCTGCGTGTGTGGGAATGGGAATCACCGGCCGTGATCATCGGCAGCTTCCAGTCGCTGCGCAACGAAGTCGACACGGACTCCGCCGAGCGTCACGGCATGACGGTCGTCCGGCGCATCAGTGGTGGCGGGGCGATGTTCGTAGAGCCCCAGAGCACGATCACCTACTCGCTCTACGTGCCGGACTCCCTCGTCCAGGGACTGTCCTTCGCCGACAGCTACGCCTACCTCGACGACTGGGTACTGGCCGCCCTCGGCGACATGGGCATCAAAGCCTGGTACCAGCCGCTGAACGACATCGCCACCGACGCCGGCAAGATCGCCGGTGCCGCGCAGAAGCGCATGGTCGGCCGGAACGGCGCGGTGCTGCACCACGTCACGATGGCCTACGACATCGACGCCGACAAGATGCTCGACGTCCTCCGCATCGGCCGCGAGAAGCTCTCCGACAAGGGCACGAAGAGCGCCAAGAAGCGCGTCGACCCGCTGCGCCGCCAGACGGGCCTTCCCCGGGCCGACGTGATCACCAAGATGGTCGAAACCTTCCACAGCCGCTACGGCCTGACGGAAGGCACGATCACCCCCGAAGAGCGCGCCCGAGCGGAAGAACTGGCGGCGACGAAGTTCTCGTCGCAGGAGTGGACGGCCCGGGTGCCGTAGCCTCTGCCGGGCCGGTGGGCCGTCGGGCCGGGAGGCACGGCGGCCGGACGCCCGGACGGCCGAACGGCCGAACAGCCGGGTCAGCTGAACGCCGGGATGATCTCCTCTCCGTACGCGTCGATCGTCGTCTCCTTCGCGTCGTGCATCGCGTAGACCGCGAACTGGTCCACGCCCAGTTCCCGCAGGTGCTCCAGGCGCTCGCGGTGGGCGGAGGCGGGGCCCAGGAGGCAGAAGCGGTCGACGATGTCGTCGGGGACGAAGTCCGTGGAGGGGTTTCCCGCGCGGCCGTGGTGGCTGTAGTCGTAGCCCTGGCGCTGCTTGATGTAGGTGGTGAGGGATTCGGGGACGGCGGTGGAGTGCTCGCCGTAGCGGCTGACGAGGTCGGCGACGTGGTTGCCGACCATGCCGCCGAACCAGCGGCACTGCTCGCGGGCGTGGGCGAGGTCGTCGCCGACGTAGGCGGGGGCGGCGACGCAGATGGTGACCGCGGACGGGTCGCGGCCCGCCGCGGCGGCCGCCTCCCGCACGTGCTTGATCATCCATTCGGTGAGGAACGGGTCGGCGAGCTGGAGGATGAAGCCGTCGGCCTCCTGGCCGGCGAGGGCGAGGGCCTTGGGGCCGTAGGCGGCCATCCAGACCGGGAGCTTGCCGTCGCGGATCCAGGGGATGCGCAGGGCCGTGCCGCCGACGTCGGCCTCGCGGCCCTCGGCGAGGTCACGGATGACGCGGATGGACTCGCGCAGCAGGGCGAGGGTGTTGGGCTTGCGGCCCGCCACCCGCATCGCGGAGTCGCCGCGCCCGATGCCGCAGACCGTGCGGTTGCCGTACATGTCGTTGAGGGTGGCGAAGGTGGATGCCGTGACTTCGGGGGTGCGGGTGGAGGGGTTGGTGACCATCGGGCCCACGACGAGCCGCTCGGTGTGCTCCAGGATGCGGCTGTAGATGACGAACGGCTCCTGCCACAGCACGGCGGAGTCGAACGTCCAGCCGTAGCGGAAGCCGGAGCGCTCGGCACGGCGCATCAGGTCGACGACGGCGGAGGCGGGCGGGTCTGTCTGCAGGACTAGGCCGAAGTCCACGGTTGTGCTCCTTACGTACGTCATGCGTGGCGCGTAATTACGTCGGATGCATCGGACAGGTCGGGTCGGGTACGGCGGGCGTGCCGGCTACTACGTCACGTACTGGCAGGTCGTGCGGGGGATGTAGCGGCCGTGCCCGGCCCGGCCGGTGAACGTGCGCCGGTCGATGACCACTTCGCCGCGGGAGAGGACGGTCTCCACGCGGCCCGCGACGCGCTTGCCCTCGTAGGCGGAGTAGTCGACGTTCATGTGGTGGGTGGCGGCGGAGAGGGTCTGCTCGGCGTGCGGGTCGTAGATGACGATGTCGGCGTCGCCGCCGGGGACGATCGTGCCCTTGCGCGGGGCGAGGCCGAACATGCGGGCGGGGGCGGCGCAGGCGAGCTCGATCCAGCGGCGGCGGGTGATGTGCCCGTCGACCACGGCCTGATGGAGGAGATCCATCCGGTTCTCCACGCCGGGCAGGCCGTTGGGGATCTTCGAGAAGTCGCCGCGGCCGAGCTCCTTCTGGCCGGAGAAGCAGAAGGGGCAGTGGTCGGTGGAGACGACCTGGAGGTCGTCGGTGCGCAGGCCGCGCCAGAGGGCGGCCTGGTGCTCGCGGGGGCGCAGCGGGGTGGAGCAGACGTACTTCGCGCCCTCGAAGCCGGGCTCGGCGAGGTTGTCGGTGGACAGGAAGAGGTACTGGGGGCAGGTCTCGCCGAAGACGGGCAGGCCCTTGTCCCGGGCCTGGGCGAGCTCGGCGACGGCTTCCTCGGCGGAGACGTGCACGACGTACAGCGGGCTGCCGGCGACGCGGGCGAGCTGGATCGCCCGGTGGGTGGCCTCGGCTTCCAGCAGGACCTTGCGGACCTCGCCGTGGTACCGGGGGTCGGTGCGGCCCGCGGCGAGGGCCTGTTCGACGAGGACGTCGATGGCGATGCCGTTCTCGGCGTGCATCATGATCAGGCCGCCGTTGCCCGCGGCCCGCTGCATGGCGCGCAGGATCTGCCCGTCGTCGCTGTAGAAGACGCCGGGGTAGGCCATGAAGAGCTTGAACGAGGTCACGCCCTCCCCCACCAGCAGGTCCATCTCCTTCAGCGAGCCCTCGTTCACGTCGGAGAGGATCATGTGGAAGGCGTAGTCGATCGCGCACCGCCCGGCGGCCTTGGCGTGCCACTGGTCGAGTCCCTCGCGCAGGGCCCGGCCGCGGCTCTGGACGGCGAAGTCGACGACGGTGGTGGTGCCGCCCCAGGCGGCGGCGCGGGTGCCGGTCTCGAAGTCGTCGGAGGAGGCGGTGCCGCCGAAGGGGAGGTCGAAGTGCGTGTGGGCGTCGACGCCGCCGGGGATGACGTACTTCCCGGTGGCGTCCAGGGTGCGGTCGGCGTGCCAGCCCTCGGCGAAGGCGCTGCCGGGGGCGGCGAGGGCCGCGACCTTGCCGTCCTCGACGAGGACGTCGGCATGGGTCTCCTCGGCGGCGGTGATGACGAGGCCGCCGCGGATGGCCGTGGTGGTCATGGCCGTTCCTTTCCGGCGATGGTGTACTGCACCTGCTGCAGGGCGGTTTCGAGGGCGGACGCGCCCTCCTCCGCTTCGACGACGGTCAGGGAGAGCGGCGGGGCGATGCGCAGGACGTTGGCCTCGCGGCCGCCCTTGCCGATCAGGAGGCCTTCCTCCCTGGCCAGTTCGAGGGCGAGGGAGGCGGCTTCCGGCGAGGGCGAGCCGTCGTGCTCGACGAGCTCGATGCCGATCATGAGGCCGCGGCCGCGCACTTCGCGGACGACGGGGAAGCCCGCGGTGATGGCGCGGAGCCGCTCGATGAGCAGGCCGCCGACCCGGCGGGCGTTGCCCTGGAGGTCGTTCTCCAGGAGGTGGGTGAGGTTGGCCAGGCCGGCGGCCATGGTGACGGGGCTGCCGCCGAAGGTGGAGATGGAGTTGGCGTCGAGGCAGTTCATGATCTCGGCGCGGGCGACGACGCCGCCGGCCGACATGCCGTTGCCGATGCCCTTGGCGAAGGTGAGGATGTCGGGCGGGCCGTTCTCGGCGTGCGCCTGCCAGCCCCAGAAGTGGTCGCCGGTGCGGCCCCAGCCGGTCTGCACCTCGTCGGAGATCCAGAGGATGCCGCGCTCGGCGAGGATCCGGCGGAAGGCGGCGTAGAGGCCGTCGGGCGGTGAGGTGAACCCGCCGACGCCCTGGACCGGTTCGGCGATCAGCGCGGCCACGCGGCCGTGGGCCTGCCCGAGCATGTCCTCAAGGTCGGCGGCGCAGGCGGCGATGAACTCCCGGTCGGGCAGGTGGGCGTAGGGGCCCGATCCACGGATCCCGCCGTGCACGTAGAGCGTCTGGAGCGGCGAGAGGCTGGTGGGAGACCAGGCGGAGTTGCCGGTGATGCCCACGGCGGAGAAGGAGCGGCCGTGGTAGCCGTTGCGCATGGCCAGGATCTGGTTGGAGCGGCGGTAGGAGGTGGCCAGCAGGAGGGCGGCGTCATTGGCCTCGGTGCCGGAGGTGGTGAAGAAGACGCGGGCGTCGGGGATGCCGGAGAGGGCGGCGATGCGCTCGGCGAGCTCGACCATGTGCCGGTCGAGGTAGAGGGTGGAGGTGTGCAGGATGAGGCCGGCCTGCTCGGTGACGGCCTTGGTGACCTCGGGCAGGGCGTGGGCGGTCATGGTGGTGAGGATGCCGCCGAAGAAGTCGAGGTAGCGCCGTCCTTGGGCGTCCCAGACGTGGCGGCCCCGGCCGTGGGTGAGCTCCAGCGGCTCGCGGTAGTAGAGGCTGAGCCACTCGGGCATC
The DNA here is from genome assembly GCF_051386535.1 of Streptomyces sp. URMC 127. Lineage (NCBI taxonomy): Bacteria > Bacillati > Actinomycetota > Actinomycetes > Kitasatosporales > Streptomycetaceae > Streptomyces > Streptomyces sp. URMC 127. The sequence continues at coordinate 52,479 of NZ_JBPQTW010000017.1, read as the reverse complement.
ACGGCGCGGTGCCGGGCGTGCAGGTGGGTGGCCGGGGCGCCGCCGGGGCCGTGGGCGGGGCTCATGGCCGGACCAGCCCGTCGTACGCGTCGGGCCGGCGGTCGCGGTAGAAGGCCCACTGCTGCCGGACCTGGTCGATGAGGCCGAAGTCCAGGTCGCGGACGAGCAGTTCCTCCTTGGTGTCGCTGGCGACGTCGCCCACGAACTGCCCGCGGGGGTCGACGAAGTAGGAGGTGCCGTAGAAGTCGTCGTCGCCGTACTCCTCCTGGCCGACGCGGTTGATGGCGGCGACGAAGTACGCGTTGGCGACGGCGGCGGCGGGCTGCTCCAGCTTCCACAGGTGGGCCGACAGGCCGCGGGAGGTGGCGGAGGGGTTGTAGACGAGCTGGGCGCCGTTGAGGCCGAGCTGCCGCCAGCCCTCGGGGAAGTGGCGGTCGTAGCAGATGTAGACGCCGACCTTGCCGACGGCCGTGTCGAAGACGGGCCAGCCGAGGTTGCCCGGCGCGAAGTAGTACTTCTCCCAGAAGCCCTTGACCTGGGGGATGTGGTGCTTGCGGTACTTGCCGAGATAGCGGCCGTCGGCGTCGACGACGGCCGCGGTGTTGTAGTAGAAGCCGGGGCCCTCGGTCTCGAAGACGGGCACGACGATCACCATGCCCGTCTCGCGGGCCAGGTCCTGCATGCGGCGGACCGTGGGCCCGTCGGGGACGGGCTCGGCCCAGCGGTAGTGCTCGCTCTCCTGGACCTGGCAGAAGTACGGGGCGTTGAAGACCTCTTGGAAGCCGATCACCTGCGCACCCCGGGCAGCGGCCGCGCGGGCGTGCTCCTCGTGCTTGGCGAGCATGGATTCGGTGTCGCCGGTCCAGGTGGCCTGGACCAGAGCGGCGCGGACGACATTGGCCATGAGCTGCTCCTTCACGGGGGCGCCGGCCAGACCGACGGGCCTGGCTGACACGCGTAGATCCACGTGTGGTTGCGACCGTAGGGCGCGGCACGCCGCGCGGCAAGACCGTCGATCGTCCTGTGGATAACTCCGCCTTCCCGGAACGGGACCGAGTAGGGGGAACAACAGGAAAACTTGCAAGTTTACCTGTCAATATCTACGGTGGAGCCATGCCCGACAACGAAGCCGGCCGGCTGCCCGGCCAGGATCAGGAACGCGCCGCCGCCGACCTGGCCGCTGCCGTCTCCCAGCTCATGCGCCGCCTGCGCGTCGCGTCGCCGCAGGGCGCCCTCACCCCCTCCCAGCGCACCGTCCTCGGCCGCCTCGCGGGCGGCGGCCCGGCCACCATCGCCGACCTGGCCCGTGCGGAGCTCGTCCGTCCGCAGTCCATGCGCGTCATCGTCGGCAAGCTGGAGGAGCTGGACCTGGTGGCCCGCTCCCCGCACCCCACGGACGGGCGGCAGGTCCTGTTCTCCCTCACGGAGCACGGCCGGGAGGCCGTCGCCTCCGTACGGCACTCCAAGCACGCCTGGCTCGCCGACGCCATCGCCCACCGGCTCTCCCCGGACGAGCAGAGAACCCTCCGCGACGCCACCCGCCTGCTCCAGCGCCTGGTAAAGGAATGAAAGCCTTAACGCGGCGTTCCGGCGCCGCCCCCGCCGAGGACACCGGCGGCGCCTTCGGCCCCCGCCTGATGACGCCGCTGCTCCTCGGCGCCGTCCTCAACCCCCTCAACAGCACCATGATCGCCACCGGCCTGGTGGCGATCGGCCACGACTTCGGCACCGGCCCCTCCGGCACCGCCTGGCTGCTGTCCTCCCTCTACCTCGCCAGCGCCGCCGGCCAGCCCGTCATGGGCCGCCTCGCCGACTCCCTCGGCCCCCGCCGCGTCTTCCTCGCGGGGCTCCTCCTCGTCTGCGCGGCCGGTCTGCTCGGCGCGCTCGCGCCCGCCTTCGGCCAGCTGATCGCCGCCCGCGTGCTGCTGGGCCTCGGCACGTCGGCCGCGTACCCGGCGGCCATGGCGATGCTGCGCGCCGAGTCCCTGCGCACCGGGCGCCCCGCGCCCCGCCCGGTGATGGGCCGCCTCTCGCTCGCCGCCCTCGGCAGCGCGGCCCTCGGCCCGACCCTGGGCGGGCTCCTCACCGCGACCACCGGATGGCGGGGCATCTTCGCGGTGAACGTCCCGCTGGCCGTCCTCGCGCTCGCGGCGGCCCTGCCGTGGCTCCCTCGCGACCGGCGGCGTCCGGGGGACGGCAGAAACGGCAGAAACGGTCCCGTCCAGCAGAGGCAGGAACAGACGCACGTACGGGAACACGTACAGGAACAGCAACAGGACCCCGCCGACCTTGCGCCGTCCCGGGCCGCCCTCCTGCGCACCTACCTGCGTCACGGGCTCGCCTACCTGTCCATCTACGCCGCCCTCTACGGATACTCCCAATGGCTGGAGGAGGCCCACGGCTACACCTCCTTCGAGACCGGTCTGGTCATGCTGCCGATGTCCCTCGCGGCCGCCGTCTGTTCGCTGCTCGGCGCCCGTACGAAGGGCCTGCGCGCCCCGCTCACCACGGCCGCCGCGCTGCTGGCCGCGGGCAGCGGCGTGCTCGTGACCGCCACCGGCGGCACCCCGCTCGCCGCGCTGCTCGTCGCCGCCGCGCTCTTCGGCATCCCGCAGGGCCTGTTCTCGACCGGCAACCAGGCCGCCGTCTACGCCCAGGCGCGGCCCGACCGCATCGGCTCCGCGGCCGGCCTGCAGCGCACCGCCCAGTACGCGAGCGCGATGGCCGCCACCGGCCTGCTCGCGCTCTGCTTCGGTCAGCGGGCGGGAGACGCCGGACTCCACCGGCTCGCGGCCGTCACCGGCCTGCTGAGCCTGCTGCTGCTCGCCCTCACCGCCACCGACCGCGCCCTGCGCGCACCCACCTCGACCACCCGCTGAACAGGCGCGACCCCTTCAACACACCCGACTCAGCACACCCGGCTCAACACACCCGACGAATCCGGAACGGAGCTGCAAGCCATGCCCGTCACCACCCTCGACCCCGCCACCGCCCTCGTCCTGATCGACCTCCAGAAGGGCATCGTCGCCCTCCCCACCGTCCACCCCTCCGGGGAGATCGTCGAACGCGGTGCCCGCCTGGCCGCCGCCTTCCGCGAGCGCGGCCTGCCGGTCGTCCTCGTCCGGGTCGCCGGCGCCGCGCCCGGCCGCTCCGAGGCGCCCCTGCGCAGCGGGCAGCCGCCGGCCGGCTTCGCCGAGCTGGTGCCCGAACTCGGCCGGGCGGAGGGCGACATCGTGGTCACCAAGCACACCTGGGGCGCCTTCCACGCCACCGATCTCGACCTCCAGCTGCGCCGCCGCGGCGTCACCCAGATCGTCCTCGCGGGCATCGCGACGGGCGCGGGCGTCGAGTCCACCGCCCGCGCCGCCCACGAGCACGGCTACCACGTCACGGTCGTGACCGACGCGGTCACCGACACCGACCCGGAAGTGCACCGCATTGTCGTCGAGAGGGTCTTCCCGCGCCTCGCGGAGACCGGCACGACGGAGGAAGTGATCAAGCTGCTGGGCTGACGCGGTGGTGCCGGTGGCGGTGGGCTGACGCGGTGGTGCCGGCGGGGCCCGCTCACCGGGAAGACCCTCACCACACCCAGCCCGCCGCCGCGAAGCACCCCACGGCCGCGGTGGCGGCCAGGGAGTACCCGAGCAGCCCGTACACGGCGCCCCTGTGGTGGTACTTCGCCACCCGCACCGGATCGTGGCCCTGCACCGTCCAGCGCCAGGAGACCACCGTGGCCATCACCGCCAGCAACACGTAGGCCAGAGTGAGCAGATGGAGCCAGTCGAGGAGCGTGAGGCCCACGCTGCTGGTCACCACCGCACTGACCTGCTGCATGTTCAGCATGACGACGAAGAGCCCGCCGCCGAGCAGCCCCAAGCGGCTCTGCAGGGAGTCCAGCCGCTCGCCCATGGCGAGTTCGTCGCTGTGCGAGGGCAGCAGGAAGGTAGCGGTGGCGATGAGCACCATCAGGTACAGCGGGCCTGTCAGCTTCAGGAAGGCCGTGGGGTCGTCACGCTCCAGGTCGATCCGGATGCGCACCTGGCTGTGCGTGACGCCCGCTCCGGGCGGGAGTGAGGGATTTCCGAAGTTCGTGGGGAAGCGGTGTTCCGTGGCGACCAGCCGGAAGCCGGTCACGCGCCAGCCGGACGGGACGACGCCCTCGCTCACCGCGGAGTTCGCGTTGTCGGACACGAACCGGAACTCCTCGACCGGCCGGCCGGCGCTGACCACCACCTCGATCCGCTGCCGGTCGAAGGGGAAGGCCCGTGCGTCCCAGTTCTGCCGGAACTTTCCCTGGAGCAGCATGACGTCCCGGAAACCGCCCGGGTGGACGGTCACCACCGGCTCTCCCCGCTCCGGGTCGCTGACATTGCTGAAGGATGCCTTGGGCAGCGGGTCCAGATCCCGCTCCGGGCACACCGACCACAGGCGGAACCGCGCGGCGAACCTGTGCTGCGCGGGCTCGATGTCGTACAGATCGCTGAGGTAGGCCCCGAGCGTGCACGTGGGCACGTCGGCGGACCGGCCGGCGGCGCGCGCTGCCGGCGCCGTGAGCAGCCACCAGACCCCACTCGCCGCCAGCACCGTCAGGAGGGCCAGGACGGCCGGGACGGCCGGCAGGGCCCTCCCGGGGCCGGGCCGCCGTCCCCTGCACTCCCCCGCAGCCATATGTCCAGAAGCGTGGCCCGGGCTCCGGCGGCCCAACCGGCAGCCCGGACCGATACACCCGTGTGGGTGAGGCGTACGCCCTCAGCGCGTGGGAGCGTGCCCGCTCGGCCGCACCACCATCGCCGAGCCCCCGCCGCGCCGTGTCCGCTCCGCGGCGGCCAGCCACCGGCCGTCCGGCAGCCGCTGCACGCCGGTTGCCGCGCCGATCTCCGGGTTGGCCTTGAAGACGTGCCCGAGACGCTCAAGCCTGCCGCGCAACGGACTGTCCCACAGGCCCGGTTCCAGCTCGGTGGCCGCCGCGTTGCGCTGGCTGGCGCGCGGCGCGGCGATCGCGTCGACGAGGGGCATCCCGCGGTCGACGTGGTTGAGGAGGGTCTGCAGCGCCGTGGTGATGATCGTCGCGCCGCCGGGGGAACCGAGGGCGAACGCGGGCCGCCCGTGGTCCAGCACGATCGTCGGCGACAGCGACGAGCGCGGACGCTTGCCCGGACCGGGCAGGTTGGGGTCGTGCACGCCCGGCGTGACGGGCGTGAAGGAGAAGTCGGTCAGCTCGTTGTTGAGCAGGAACCCGCGGCCGGGGACGGTGATGCCGCTGCCGCCGGTCTGCTCGATCGTGAGCGTGTACGCGACGACGTTGCCCCACTTGTCGGCGACCGTCAGGTGGCTGGTGTGCTCGCCCTCGTACGGGGTGGGCGCGGCCTTGCCGTGCGCGCCGCAGGGCACCGGGCGGCGCGGGTCGCCCGGCGCGAGCGGGCTGGTCAGCACGGTGTCGTCCTTGACGAGGCAGGCCCGCGCGTCGGCGAACCGCTGCGAGGTGAGCGCCTTGGCGGGCACGTCCTCGAAGGCCGGGTCGCCGACCCAGCGGTTGCGGTCGGCGAAGGCGATCCGGCTGGCCTCGATGTACCGGTGCAGGTACGTCTTCTCGTCGGCCTTCGAAAGGTCGCTGTTCTCCAGGATGTTGAGGGCCTCCGCGACGGTGGTGCCGCCGGACGAGGACGGGCCGATGCCGTACACGTCGAGCCCGCGGTACGACGTGCGCGTCGGCGCCTGGCGCTTCGCCGCGTACGCGCGCAGGTCCCGCTCGGTCAGGTCGCCGGGGCGGGCGACGCGCCCGGACGCGGGGTCGACGGGCGGCTTGCGGACGGTGCGGACGATGTCGCGGCCGAGCTCGCCGTGGTAGAGCGCGCCGACGCCGCGCTCGCCGAGCAGGGCGTACGTACGGGCCAGGTCGGGGTTCTTGAGGGTGCTGCCGACGGCGGGCGGGGCGCCGCCGGGCAGGAAGAGCTTTGCGGTGGCCGGGAAGTCCTTGAAGCGGGCCTGGTTGTCGGCCGTCTGCCGGCGGAAGGTGGCGTCGACGGTGAAGCCGGAGCGGGCGATGCGCTCGGCGGGCTTGAGCACTTGGGCGAGCGAGCGGCTGCCCCACGTGCGCAGGGCCGTGTCCCAGGTGGCGGGGGTGCCCGGCGTGCCGACGCTCAGGCCGCTGGTGACGGCGTCGGCGAAGGGAATGGGCTTGCCGTTTTCCAGGAACAGGTCCTTGTCCGCGCTCAGGGGCGCGCGTTCGCGGCCGTCCACGGTGGAGATCTGCTGACGCTTCGCGTCGTAGTACACGAGGTAGCCGCCTCCGCCGATGCCCGCGGAATACGGCTCGGTGACGCCGAGCGCGGCGGCCGTCGCCACGGCGGCGTCCACGGCGTTGCCGCCCTTGCGGAGCACTTCGATGCCGGCGGCGGACGCGTCGGGGTCGACGCTGGCCACGGCGCCGCCGTAGCCCACGGCGACGGGGGTCTTGGCGGGAGCCTTCCCGCCCGCCTCGGCGGCGGCCGGGAGGGCGCCGAGGCCTACGACCAGGGAGGCCGTCGCGGCGAGCACGGATAGCCGCCGCGGAGGCTTCGTTCGGGGTTTCGTTCTCGGACGGGCCATCACTGCCTCCAAGGGGACGAACGGGCCCCGGAGCCTACCCGCGCCGCGACGGCGCGCAACCCCACCCGCCGCAACCGGCAGCACGGGCTCCCATTGCTTCGCCGGCGCGCGGCCGTGCCCCGCCGGGCGGGCGACGGCGACGCGCCGCGCCCGAGTCGCCCGCCGCCACGGCGCTCAACCCCCACCGGGCGCGACCGGCGGTGCCGGACCGGCCTCAGGTCGTACGGCACCGCCGGACACCACCGTCGTGGTGCGGCGCCGCCGCGGCGGAAGATGGGGGCCGGCCCGAACCTGCGAGTCGACGGAACGCACCCGGCACCGCCGCGCCCACCTCAAGCCGTACGGCACCGCCGGACACCACCGTCGTGGTGCAGCGCCGCCGCGGCGGAAGGGGGCAGGGGCTGGCCCGAACCGGCGAGTCGGCCGCCTGCCGAACTACCCCCGCCGCCACGGCGATCCACCCCCACCGGGCGCGACCGGCGGTGCCGGACCCGCCTCAGGTCGTACGGCACCGCCGGACACCACCGTCGTGGTGCAGCGCCGCCGCGGCGGAAGACAGTGCCTAGCGGCGGGCCGACGACGTGACGGACGTTGCCATCGCTGCCTCGCCGCGGGCGTTGGGGTGGAACGGGGCCGCCGGGTTCTCCGGCTGGGCGCCTTCGATCCAGCGGTCCGCCGCCGGCTTGCACACGTCGTGGCCGACGGTCGTCTTGTACGTGTCGGCGAAGCGGACACCGGCCTTGCGGGCCTCGCCCTGCAGCATCGTGTTGAGCCGCTTCTCGGTGTCCCGCAGGTAGGGCACGTCGCCCGCGGCGATCGGCACGGACGGGAAGCACCCGGCGCCGTCCTCCGGCATGATCGCCGGGTAGCCGACGAGGACGACGCGGGCGAGCGGGGCCCGCTTGTGCACGTCCTGCAGCACCTTGGCGACCTTCGGCGCGGCACCGGCGATGCGGGCGGTGAGCTGATCCGTACCGCCCTCGGTGTACTTCGTGCGGCAGGGCGCACCGGCCGGGTCCGACGCGGACAGCTGCGCGCAGGTGCCGATGATGTCGCCGAAGCCGATGTCGTTGCCGCCGATGCCGAGCGTGACGAGGCGGGTGTTCCGGCCGAGCGCGTTGAGCTGCGGCGGGTTGTCGCCCTGGGCGCGCCACATGTCGTCGGTGGTGGCGCCGCTGCAGCTGACGTCCTTGAAGGACGTCTGGTGCAGGGCCTGCGCGGTGAGCGCCGGGTAGTTGACGCTGGAGCGGGCGCAGTCGCCGCCGGTCTGCTGGGGGATGCCCGGGCCGGAGGTGTAGGAGTCGCCGAGGGCGACGTAGCGCGCGCTGCCGGCGGGGGTCGCGGGCGCTCCCTCCGCGCCCTCCGCCGTCGCGGTGCCGGCCGCCCCCGCCGCCAGGGCTGCCGCCGCGCCGAGCGCAGCCAGCCCCTTGCCGTACCGTCCGCCGCGTCCGTGCGCTTGTGCCACTACTGCCTCCGTGCTGTGTGCCGTGGTTCCGGATGCGTCGTGCGGCGGGCAGGCCGGTGAGCCACCGGGCCGCCGGGCCGCCGACGCGGACGTCAGACTCGCCGGGTGGTGACCGTCTGTCAACTAATGACCGGCAGTTTAATTGGATTACCAGAATCCAATTAGATACAGTGCAGATGTGCGACTGACCAAGAGCACCGACATCGCGCTGCGCATCGCCATGCGCCTGGCCGTGACCGGCAACGACACCCCGACCACCCGCGAGGTGGCCGAGGCGATCGCCGTGCCGTACACCCACGCCGCCAAGGTGGTCAGCAGACTGCAGCACATGGGCGTCGTCGAAGCCCGCCGGGGCCGCGGCGGCGGCCTCTCCCTCACCGCCGCCGGCCGGACGGGCTCGGTCGGCCGGCTGGTGCGCGAGCTGGAGGGCGCGGGCGACGTCGTCGGCTGCGAGGACGACCCACCCTGCCCGCTGCGCGCGGCATGCCGCCTGCGCGGGGCGCTGCGGAACGCTCAGGAGGCGTTCTTCGCCGCGCTGGACCCGATCACCGTCGAGGACCTGACCGGACCCCCCACAGGTCCGGTGCTGCTGAGCCTGGGCACCCGCACGCGGGACTGACGTCCCACGCCACCAGACCTTCGCCCGTACTCACGCACGGCTAAAAATACGCATTCCAGTTACCAATTTATACTCAGGAGCGCCGATGCTGTCCCCCAAGTCGACCGATATCGTCCGCGCCACGCTCCCCGCCGTCGGCGGCGCGATCGGCGAGATCGCCCCGCTCTTCTACGACAAGCTCTTCGCCGCGCACCCCGCGCTCCTGCGCGACCTGTTCAACCGCGGCAACCAGGCGAGCGGCACCCAGCAGCAGGCCCTCGCCGGTGCGATAGCCGCCTTCGCGACGGCCCTGGTCGAGCACCCGGAGACCCGGCCCGACGCGATGCTCTCGCGCATCGCCCACAAGCACGTGTCGCTGGGCATCCGCCCCGAGCAGTACCAGGTGGTCCGCCTCCACCTCTTCGAGGCCATCGCCGAGGTGCTGGGCGACGCCGTCACCGAGGAGGTCGCGGCGGCCTGGGACGAGGTCTACTGGCTGATGGCCAACGCCCTCATCGCCCTGGAGGCCCGCCTGTACGAGCAGGCCGGCACGGACGGCGCGGACGGCACGGCGGGCGCGGGCGTCTTCCGCCCGTACGGCGTCGTCAGCCGCCTCGCGGAGACCGCGGAGGTGACCACGTTCTTCGTCCGGCCCCTGGACGGCGGCCCGCTGCCCGCCTTCCGGCCCGGCCAGTACGTCTCCGTGCAGGTCGAGCTCGCCGACGGGGCGCGGCAGATCCGCCAGTACAGCCTCTCCGGCCGGCCGGACGACGCCCTGCAGTTCTCGGTCAAGCGGGTGACCGGCGAGCCGGACGGCGAGGTCTCCCACCACCTGCACGACCGCGTGGCCGCCGGCGACACCCTGATGATCAGCGCCCCGGCCGGCGACGTCGCCCTCGACGAGGGCGACGGGCCCGTCCTGCTGGCCTCCGCCGGCATCGGCTGCACCCCGATGACCGGCATGCTCGCCCACCTGGCCGCCACCGGCTCGCAGCGCCGCGTGATCTCCGTCCACGCCGACCGCAGCCAGGCCACCCACGCCTTCCGCGCCGACCTGCTGCAGCTCACGGAGAAGCTGCCGGACGCGGTCGCGCACATCTGGTACGAGGAGCCGGAGGGCGACTGGCCCGCCGACCGCACCGGCTACGCCGACCTCTCCCGCATCGAGGTCCCCGCAGGCACCACGGCCTACCTCTGCGGCCCACTGCCGTTCCTGCGCTCGGCCCGTGCGCAGCTCCTGGCGGCGGGGGTGCGGGCGGCCGCCGTCCACTACGAGGTCTTCGGCCCGGACATGTGGCTGGGCGCGGACGCCTGACCCGTACCCACGGCGGACGCCCGGCCCGCCACCCCGTCACGGACGGATCCGCCACCCCGTCACGGATGGATCCGCCACCCCGTCACGGATGGATCTGCCCGGCACCCGGCAACAGGGTGCCGGGCTCCGCCGGCGCCACCTCCACCGCCTCCGTCTTGAGGCTGCGCCGCTGCCGCTTCGCCACCCACGTCGCCAGCCACGACAGGAGCATGCACATGCCGATGTAGATCGGCGAGATGATCATGACGACGGGGATGAACGGCAGCCCGTAGTCCAGGTTGCTCGCGATCAGCTTGCCGGCGTGCAGGAACTCCTCGTACGTGATCAGGAAGCCGAGCGAGGTGTCCTTGAGCGCCACCACGAGCTGGCTGATGATCGCCGGCAGCATGGCGCGCAGCGCCTGCGGCACCAGCACGTGGCCCATCACCTGCGTCTTGCGCATTCCGAGCGCGTACGCCGCCTCCCGCTGGCCGCGGTCGACGGAGTTCACGCCGCTGCGGAAGACCTCCGCGAGGACCGAGCCGTTGTAGAGGGTGAGCCCGGTGACGAGGGCCGGCAGCGGCTGCACCTTGAGCGCGACGAAGACGAAGAAGATCATGACCAGGACGGGCATCGCCCGGAAGAACTCCACGAAGAGCGTCGCGGCCCAGCGCACGATCCGGTGGTCGGAGAGCCGGCCCGAGGCGAGCAGCCCGCCGAGGGCGAGGGAGAGCACGGCGGCGTAGGCGAAGGCCTTGAGCGTGTTGCCGAGGCCGCGCAGCAGCATCTCCTGGATGCCCTCGTACGCGAAGGGCCGCCACTTCTCCGCCGTGAACTGGTGGGTGTCGAAGAGGAGGTAGAGCACCCAGGCGATGATCGCGAGGATCACGGCGGTGGCGGCCAGGCCGTAGGTGAGGTGGCGCCGCCGGGCCCGCGGCCCGGGGATGTCGTAGAGCGCGGTGTCGGTCATCGGGGCACTCCCCAGCGCTTCTCCAGCACGTTGAAGACCGCGCTGATGGTCAGGGTCACGATCAGGTAGCCGACGGCGATCCAGACGAAGGACCAGACGATGCTGTAGCCGAGCTCGTTGAGCGTCTTGTACGTGCCGAGGAGCTCGGTCACGCTGAAGGAGCCGGCGATCGCGGAGTTCTTGGCGAGCGCGATCAGGGTGGAGCCGACCGGCGGGATGACGGAGCGGAAGGCCTGCGGCAGCACGACGAGGCTCAGGGTCTGCCCGAAGGTCATGCCCAGGCTGCGGGCGGCCTCGCCCTGCCCCGTCGGCACGGTGTTGATGCCCGAGCGCACGGCCTCGCAGATGAAGGCCGAGGTGTAGCAGCCGAGGGCGAGGACGGCGAACAGCTGGAAGGGCAGCACGACGCCGAACCGGGGCAGGCCGAGCAGCACCGCGAAGAACAGCAGCGTGAGCGGGGTGTTGCGCAGCACCGTCACCCACACCGTGCCGAAGACCCGCAGGGAGCCGACGGGCGCCACCCGGAAGGCGGCCATCACGAAGCCCAGGGCGAGGGCGAGCAGCGAGCCGTAGACGGTGAGTTCGACCGTGCCGAGCAGCCCCTTGCCGTACAGGGAGAAGTTGTCGGTGAGCACGTTCATCGCGGCTCTCCTCAGCTCGCCGGGTAGCGGTCGACGGCGGGCGGCTTCGGGGCGGGCACTCCGGAGAGGCCGAGCGTCGCGTCGTACGCCTTCTTCCAGTCGCCGTTCTTCTCGTGCGCCTCGATGGCGTCGTCCAGGGCGAGGCGCAGGGCGTTGTCGCCGCGGGGCACCCCGATGCCGTAGGGCTCCTTGGAGAAGGGCTTGCCGGCGATCTTCAGCTCGTCCGGGGCCTTGGCGGCGAAGCCCATGAGGATGGTGTCGTCGGTGGTGACGGCGTCCACCTGGAGGCTGAGGAGGTTGTCGACGCAGACCGAGTAGGTGTCGTACGCGACGGCGACGGCCTTGGGGTAGTCGCGCTCGATGCGCTGCAGCGGGGTGGAGCCGGCGGCCGAGCAGACCCGTTTGCCGGCCAGGTCCTGGGGGCCGTTGATGTCGGTCTCGTCGGTGCGCACGAGCAGCGACTGCCCGGCGATGTAGTAGGGCCCGGCGAAGCCGACCTGCTTCTTGCGCAGGGCGTTGATGGTGTACGTGCCGACGTAGTAGTCGATCTGGCCGTTCTGGAGGGCGGTTTCGCGGTTCGCGGAGGCGATCGTGCGGAAGCGGATGCTCTTGGGGTCGAAGCCGAGGGAGGCGGACATCATGCGGGCGATCTCGATGTCGTAGCCGGAGTAGACGCCGGTGGCGGGGTCCTTCTCGCCCAGGTAGGGCTGGTCCTCCTTGGCGCCGACGACGAGGTGGCCGCGGGCCTTCGCGGCCCGCCAGGTGGGTGAGTCCGTCAGCTGGAAGCCCTTGTCGACCCGGTAGACGGGCAGCGCGTCGGGCCTCGGGCCCTTGACGGGCGGGCTGCCGGACTTGCCGCAGGCGGCGGCCGGCAGCGCGAGGGCGGCCAGGGCCAGGGCGGCGGCCGCACGGCGCAGGGCGCCCGGGAGGCGCGGTCGGCGCGCGGGGCGCGGGCGGTGGGTGCGGCGCGGCGGCGGGTGCGGGGTCACCGGTCCCCCTCAGTGCTTGAGGATCTTGGAGAGGAAGTCCTTGGCGCGCTCGCTGCGCGGCGCGGTGAAGAACTCCTCGGGGGCGCGGTCCTCGACGATGCGGCCGTCGGCCATGAAGACGACGCGGTTCGCGGCGGAGCGGGCGAAGCCCATCTCGTGGGTGACGACGACCATCGTCATGCCGTCCCGCGCGAGCTGCTGCATGACCTCCAGCACCTCGTTGATCATCTCCGGGTCGAGCGCGGACGTCGGCTCGTCGAAGAGCATCACCTTGGGGTCCATGGCCAGGGCGCGGGCGATGGCCACGCGCTGCTGCTGGCCGCCGGAGAGCTGGGCCGGGTACTTGTCCGCGTGCGCGAGCAGGCCGACGCGCTCCAGCAGCTCGCGCGAGCGCCGGTCCGCCTCCTCCCTGGGCCGCTTGCGGACCTTGACCGGCGCCAGGGAGACGTTGGCGAGCACGGTCTTGTGGGCGAAGAGGTTGAAGGACTGGAAGACCATCCCGACCTCGGCCCGCAGCCTGGCGAGCTCGCGCCCCTCCTCAGGCAGCGGGTGCCCGTCGAGGAGGATCGTGCCGGACCCGACGGGCTCCAGGCGGTTGATGGCGCGGCACAGGGTGGACTTCCCGGAGCCGGAGGGGCCGATGACGACGACCACCTCGCCGCGGCCGACGGTGAGGTTGATGTCCTTCAGGACGTGCAGATCGCCGTAGTGCTTGTTGACGTCCCGCATTTCGATCAGGGGATCGACGGCCATACCCAGTCCCGCCCACTCTCCGCGCTCTTCCGGCCCGTCCCGTACTCGGCTGCTTCCGCTGCTCCACTACTCCGCGCAAACTATTCCCCTCCAAAGGGGACTTCAGCCATGACACGCATTCATATGGGCATTCGTTGCACATTGCCCGCCATTTGCCCTAGGTACACAGACCGGGCCTGGGTACCTAGCCTGAGGGGGACGGACCAGGGGAACTCGGGGGAAAGGAGCCGGGGGTGGGCGACAGCAGGCCCGTCTACCAGCGCATCGCGGACGATCTGCGCCGGCGCATCGACGAGGGCGGGCTCGCCGTGGGCGAGCGGATCCCCTCCCGCTCCGAGCTCAAGCGCACCTACGCCGCCAGCGACCAGACCGTGGACCGGGCGGTGCGCGTGCTGAAGGCCGCGGGCTACGCGGAGGGCCAGTTCGGCCGCGGCGTGTTCGTCACCGACCGGGCGCCGCTCGGCAGCCTCCTCCGGTCCACCGGGGCCGTCGACACCCCCTTCGCCGCCCAGATCCGGGGCTACGGCCCGCCCCGCGCCCGCCAGGGCGGGCACTCCGGCCGGCAGCCCCCGCCCGACGGCGGCACGGGCCGCAACACCACTCTTACGTGGGAAGCCTCGTCCACCGAAACGGCTGCCCCGGAGCGCATCGCCCAGCGCCTGCACATCGGCGTGGGCACGCGCGTGCTCTGCACCCAGTACGAGTACCTGGCCAACCGCCACCCCGTGCAGCTCGCCACGAGCTGGGAGCCGCTCGCCATCACCGAGGGCACCGACGTCGTCCTGCCCGAGCGCGGGCCCTACGCCCGGCGCGGGGTGCGCGGGCGGCTCGCGGCCATCGGCATCCGCGTTGTGCGCGCGCAGGAGCTTGTCGGCTCCCGGCCCGCGAGCACGCCGGAGGCCGAGGCGCTCGGCTGCGCGGCGGGCAGCTGCGTCACGGTCATCGAGCGCACGCACTTCGACGGCGACGGCCGCGCCGTGGAGACCTCCGACATCGTCGTGCGCGCGGACCGCTGGCGGGTGGAGTACGACATCGCGTTCACCAGCTGAGCCGGCGCCTCAGTTCTCGGCGAGCTCCGCGTACAGCTGCGACAGCTCCGGCGCGCCGTCGGCCGCCCACGCCTGCCCCGCCTCGACCACGTCCACCTCGCGGCCGCTGGCCAGCCGCACCACCGGCTGGCCGTCGGAGCGGATCCACCACCCCGCGTCCCGGACCGTACGGATGACGACCGTGCCCAGGTAGAGGCCCGCGTCGTTGCCGAGCCAGGGCACCAGCTCCGGGTCGTCGCGCCAGCGCGGCTGCAGCTGGTCCAGGGCCTCCAGGGAGGCGGGTGAATCGTCGAGCGCCACTCCCGCGGACTGTGCGTGCGTGCGCAGCAGTTCGCACTCGGACAGCAGCTCCGCGAGCCCTTCCGGCTCCCGGTCGGCCGCGCCCGCGGGCGCCGCCCCGCGCTCCGGGCCGTGTCGCTTTCGCCAACTGTCCAAGAAGGGAATGTTCATACCAACAGGATCGCACTCGCACGGATGGCCCCACCACAGGCGCGCGGCTCCCGCGTGACCGGATGGCCTCCTTGACGTTGCCCATGCGTCTTCTTAGCTTCATGCAGCCACGTACCGAGCGGGGAACCCAGGGAGGCATGAGACGCATGCTCCGAAACGAGAAGCCTGGCGGTAGACGGCACAGACGGTGGACGGCGGCGCGGGCGGCGGCCCGGGCCGTCGCGGTGGGGATCACCGGCGCCGCGTGCGCCGTCGCTGCCGCAAACGCCCCGGCGCTCGCCGCCGGCGAACCGTCCGACGCGCTGCCCGGCAGAGAGCCGCTCCCTTTGGAGCGGCTCTTCGACAGCCGGGGGATCAGTGACGACGCCCTCCCCGGCGCGGCCGACTTCGACGGGGCGGGCAACTCCCTTTCCGCCCAGGACCTCGCGGCCGCCGGCTGGACGCCCGGCCGCCCACTCGCCTTCGACGGCGCCCGCCTGCACTGGCCCCGCCCGGCCGCCGGCCGGCCCGACAACGTCCGCGCGGCCGGCCAGGCCGTCCGGCTCGGCGGCCGGGGCGAGGCCCTCACGTTCCTCGTCGCCGCGAGCAGGAAGGGCGCGCCCGGCGGCGACGCCGGCGGCACGGGCACGGTGCGCTACCGCGACGGCTCGCGCAGCACCTACCGGCTGACGGCGCCGGACTGGCGCCGCGGGCCCCTCACGACGAAGGCCGTCGGGCTGCCCCACCTCAACACGGCGGGCGGGCGGCGCACCGAGACCACCAGGCTGTACGCGGTGTCGGTGCCGGTCGCGCCCGGCCGCGAGGTCGCCTCCGTGGTGCTGCCGCAGGACCCGGGGCCGGACAGCGACCTGCACGTGTTCTCCCTCGCGCTGCGCGGCGGCTCCCGCGGCTGGACCGGCACCTGGGCCGCCTCCACCTCCGGTTACGCGGCCGTCGGGCCGTGGAAGGACCGCACGCTGCGGCTGGTCGTGCACAGCAGCACGGGCGGGCCCGCGACGCGGATCCGGCTGGAGAACACCTTCGCGCCCCGCCCGGTGCGGATCGGCCGCGCCACGATCGCGCTGCGGGACAAGGGCGCGGCCGCGGCCGGCACGCCGAGGGCCCTGTCCTTCGGCGGGCGGCCGGACACGGTGATCCCCGCCGGTGCGCAGGCCTTCAGCGACCCGCTGGGCTTCCGGGTGCCCGCCGGGGCCGACCTGCTCGTGAGCCTCCACCTGCCCGGCACCGTGCCGGCCGTTCCCGTGCACAGCTACACCAGCGGCCAGGCGTCCTACCTGACCGCCGACGGCAGCGGCGACCGGACGGGCGAGCGCGGCGCCGGCGCGTACACCGGCACGCTCTCCACGTGGCCGCTGCTGACGGGCGTGGACGTGGAGGGCGGCCCCGGGTCCGTCGTGGCGCTGGGCGACTCCATCACCGACGGCGAGCGGTCGACGCCCGGCGCCAACGGCCGCTGGCCCGACCTGCTGGCGCGGCGGCTGCAGGCGCAGCACTCCCTGCCGCGGCTCGGGGTCCTCAACCACGGCATCTCCGGCAACCGCGTGGTGACCGACCGCTATCCGGGCGACGGGACCAGCACCATCATGAGCGGCGTCAGCGCGCAGCACCGCCTGGAGCGGGACGTGCTGGCGCAGACCTCGGCCCGTACGGTCATCGTCTTCGAGGGCGTCAACGACATCCGGGCCGGGACTTCGACCGCGCAGGTCATCGCGGGCCTGCAGGCCATCGCCGAGCGCGCCCACGAGCGCGGGATGCGGGTCATCGCCGCGACGATCGCGCCCTGCGGCGGCTTCTACGACTGCACGGCGGACGCCGAGGCCCAGCGCATGGCCATCAACCGGCACATCCGCGCCTCCGGCGGCGCGGGAGGCACCTACGACGCCGTGTACGACTTCGACGCGGCGATCCGGGATCCGCAGCAGCCCGCCCGGATGCTGCCGGCCTACGACGGCGGCGACCACCTCCACCCCAACGACGCGGGCATGAGGGCTTTCAGCGACGCGATCGACCTGCGCGAGCTGATCTGAGCGCGCCGCCCGCCGCTCCGGGGGCGCCCGGGCTCACACCTCCAGGTCGACGACGACCGGGGCGTGGTCCGAGGCGCCCTTGCCCTTGCGCTCCTCGCGGTCGACGTAGGCGTCCTGCTTCGCCTTGACGAAGGGGGCGTTGCCGTAGACGAGGTCGATGCGCATGCCCCGGTTCTTGGGGAAGCACAGCTGGCGGTAGTCCCAGTACGTGTACGGGTGGTCGTACTTCAGCGGGCGCGGCACGACGTCGGACAGGCCGAGGTCGCGCAGGGCGCCGAGCGCCGCCCGCTCGGCCGGGGTGACGTGCGTCGCGCCCTCGAAGACGGCCGGGTCGTAGACGTCGTCGTCGGTGGGGGCGATGTTGTAGTCGCCGAGGACCGCGAAGGGGCGCTCGCCTTCCGCGTCCGCCGCGACGGCGTCCCGCAGGGCCTCCAGCCAGCGGAGCTTGTACGCGTAGTGGTCGTGGCCGACCTCGCGGCCGTTGGGCACGTAGACCGACCAGACGCGGACGCCCCCGCACGTCGCCGAGATCGCGCGCGGCTCCTGCCCGCCGTCGTAGTCCGGCCCGCCGGGCAGGCCGCTCACCACGTCCGCGAGGCCCACGCGGGAGATCACCGCCACGCCGTTCCACCGGCCGGTGGCGTTCACCGCGGCCTCGTAGCCCAGCGCGCGCAGCTCTTCGTACGGGAAGGCCTCGTCGGCGCACTTCGTCTCCTGTATGCAGAGCACGTCCGTGCCGCTGCTCTCCAGCCAGGCCAGCAGCCTCGGGAGACGGGCGGTGATCGAGTTCACGTTCCAGGTGGCGATGCGCATGCGGCCACCCTAATGGCCGGGTCCGACAATCCCGGCCTTCACAGGGTGACCGCCTCGCCGGACGCCAGCCGCTGGTGCTCCGCGCCGGCCCGGGCCGGGGTCAGCATCCGGTCGTAGACCGGCCGCGCGAGGTCGCTGAGCAGCGCGTCGTGGACGTCGATCGCCAGGCGCGGCGCGAGCTCCCGCACGTAGTCGATGACCTCCGAGACCTTGCTCCACGGCGCCATGACCGGCAGCAGCAGCGTGTCCACCGGCACGCCCGGCAGCGTCAGCGCGTCGCCCGGGTGGAAGACCGAACCGTCCACGAGGTAGCCCACGTTGGTGATCCGCGGGATGTCCGGGTGGATCACCGCGTGCAGCTGCCCGTGCACCTGCACGTCGAAGCCCGCGGCCGTGAAGGCGTCGCCCTCCCCCACGGTGTGCACCCGGCCCGGGAAGGCCGGGGCGATCTGCTCGGCGACGCTGCGCAGCGTCCACAGCTCCGCCGCCGGGTTCGCGTCGAGGGCCGCCCGCAGGCGGTCCTCCGCGAAGTGGTCCGGGTGCTCGTGGGTCACGAGGATCGCGTCGGCGCCGACGGCCGCGTCCTCCTCGCTGAAGGCGCCGGGGTCGATGGCGAGCGTGCGGCCGTCCTTCTCCAGGAGGACGCACGCGTGGCTCTTCTTCGTCAGCTTCAGCTTCTGCTCCATGGCCCCATACTGCTACGGCCGCGGGCCCGCCTCCTCGGCGATGACACGCTGCGCCGCGGCGAAGGCGGCGCCCGCGGCGGGCAGGCCGCAGTACACGGCCGCGTGCAGCAGCGTCTCCTTGATCTCCTCCGGGCCCGCGCCGCTGCGGAGGGCCGCGCGGGTGTACGGGGCGATGTCGTCGTAGTGGCCGCGGGCCGTGAGGGCGGTGAGCGTGAGCAGGGCCCGGGTGCGGTGGTCGAGCCCCGGGCGGGCCCAGGCGCCGCCCCAGGCGGAACGGGTCACGAGGTCGTGGAAGTCGGCGGTGAACGCGTCCCGGTCCGCTTCGGCCCGCGCCGCGTGCTCGTCGCCGAGGACGTCGCGACGTGTGCGCTTGCCGCGCTCCAGGGCGTCGGGGCCGGCCTCACCGCCCGCCGCGTCCGCGGGGGGCGGCCCGAAGCCGCGGAACGACTCGGCCGCGGCGGGCCCTGCGACGGCGGGTTCCGCGGCGGGCGGTTCCGCGGCGGGCAGGCCGGAACCTGCGGAGGCGGGCTGCGGCGGCCGGGGGTTGATCCGCACCGTGTCCGGGGTGACGGGAGAGGGTGTGATCCGCACCGTGTCCGAGCCCCCTGCGCCGGGGCCGGCCCCGAAGGCGGCGGCACCACCCGCACTGCCCGGCCCGGGTATGCCGGAACCAGGCGTGGCGGAGGCGGGGGGCTCCGAGACCGGGCTCGCGGGACCGGACGCATTGGATGCACCGGGGGCACCGGGACCGTAGCCCGGGCCGCCGAACGCCTGCGGCGCCGCGCCGGGAGCGGAGGGACCTGCGGGGCCGGGCACACCGGCCGCGCCGGTCACGCCGGGCACACCGGTCGCGCCGGAGGCCGGGGTGAAAGCACCGAAGCCGTCACCGGGGCGGGCGCCGCCCGGCACGGCAGGGCCGGAGCCCGGAGCCCCGAAACCGCCGGCGGGCGCCGCAGCGCCCGGGGCCGGAGCGGGAGCCGGCACACCGGTGCCACCGGGCGGGGTGCCGAAGGCCGCCCCCGGCATCCCGGAGCCCGGAGCCCCGAATCCCGCGCCGGTCGCGCCGGTCGCGCCGAAGCCCGCCCCGGCCGGATCGGCTGCCGCCGGCTGCGCGCGGTCGCCCGCGCCGGCGGCGGCCCCGGAGGACGCCGCGCCGGAGTCGGGCGCACCGGAGGCGCCGGCCCCGGAGGCCGGGGGCAGCACCGACAGCCCCTGCTGCGTCGACAGCTGCCAGGCCGTCGTGAAGTGGCGGACCAGCAGATCCGTCACCGCCGCGGGCTGCTCGACCGGGGTGAGGTGGGACGCGCCCGGGACGACGGCGAGCTTCGCGTCGTGGATGCCCGCGACGAGGACCCGCGCGTCCGCGGGCGGTGTCGTCGTGTCCTCGGCGCCGACGATGACGAGCGCCGGGACGCTGATCCGGCCCAGCTCGGCGCGGACGTCGAAGGCGGCGAGGGCGTCGCAGGCGGCGACGTACGCGTAGGTGTCGGTGGTGCCGACCATCTGGACGGCCCAGTCCACGATGGCCGGCTGAGCACCGGAGAAGCTCGCGGTGAACCAGCGCTCGGGCGCGGAACGGGCGACGGGGTCGAGGCCCTCGCGGCGGACGGCGGCGCCGCGCTGCCGCCAGGAGTCGGGCGTGCCGTACCGGGGGGAGGCGGCGACGAGGGCGAGGGAGGCGAGCCGGTGCGGGTGGCGGAGGGCGATGTCGATGCCGACGGCGGCGCTGAGGGAGCAGCCGGCGTACCCGAAGCGGTCGACGCCGAGCGAGTCGAGAGTGGCGACGAGCCGGTCACCGAGGTCGTCGACGGAGGCGGCGGGCGCGGCGGGGGCGCCGCCGTGTCCGGGCAGGTCGAAGCGGACCACGCGCCAGTGCCGGGTCAGCTCGGGAATCTGGCGGTCCCACATGTGCCAGGTGGTACCGAGGGCCGGTCCCAGGACCAGGACCGGGGCGTCTTCCGACCCGTCGGAGCGGTATTGGAGGGTGTTCGGCTTAGGCTCACTCACCCGCCCACGCTCCCACATCTCACGCCGCCCTTATGACGGGGCCCTGACAGTGAGGCCCCGAACAGGCCGAAAACCTCCCGGGCGGCACAGCATCCGATGCGTCGGCCGCCGCCACGACCGGGGTGACGGTGCTGTCGGCGCCCCGGGGCGCAGTCCTCCCCCACCACACCAGCCACTCACCCACCACGTAGGCTCGTTCCCGTGTCAGCCTCCCCCTTACATCGCGTTGCCGTCCTCGTGCTGGAGGGTGCGAAACCGCTCGATGTCGGCATTCCCGCGCAGGTCTTCACGACCCGCGCGAGCATGCCGTACGAGGTGCGGGTGTGCGGGGCGGCGCCCGGGCTGGTGACCGGCGGGGACGGGCTGTCGTACTACGTCGCCCACAGCCTGGAGGCGCTGGCGTGGGCGGACATCGTCTTCGTGCCCGGCTACCGGAGCCCGGACCGCGACGATCCGCCGCAGGCGGTCGTCGACGCGCTGGGCGCCGCCCACGACCGGGGCGCACGGCTCGCCGCCATCTCCACGGGCGCCTTCGCGCTCGCCGCCACGGGGCTGCTCGACGGCAGGCGGGCCACGACGCACTGGCACTACACGCGGGCACTCGCGGCCAGGCATCCGCGCATACGCGTCGATGAGAACGTCCTGTTCGTCGACGAGGGCAGCGTGCTCACCTCGGCCGGTGCCGCCTCCGGCATCGACCTGTGCCTGCACATCCTGCGCGGGGACCTCGGCGTGGCCGCGTCCAACCACGCGGCCCGCCGCCTGGTCGCCGCCCCCTACCGCAGCGGAGGCCAGGCGCAGTACGTGCCGCGCAGCGTGCCCGAGCCGCACGGCGAGCGCTTCGGCAGCACGCGCGAGTGGGCGCTGCGCCGGCTCGCCGAGCCCCTCACCCTCGACGTTCTGGCGCAGCAGGCCGGGGTCTCGCCGCGCACGTTCTCCCGGCGCTTCGTCGAGGAGACCGGCTACACGCCGATGCAGTGGGTGATGCGTGCCCGCATCGACCTGGCCCGCGAACTGCTCGAACGCTCGCAGCGCAGCGTCGAGCAGATCGCGTCGGACGTCGGGCTCGGCACCGGCGCGAACCTGCGCCTGCACTTCCAGCGCATCCTCGGCGCCACGCCGAGCGAGTACCGGCGCACCTTCACCCGGGGGGAATAGCCCCCGCGGCCAACCGGGGTGAACGGCGCCGCGACATGACACTCTTTCACCCGGTGGCGAGATCCTTTTGAACCATGGCGATCGCGCCACTGTCCGCCGCGCCGACCGCGGGTGAGCCTGGTGGCGAAGGGAAGGATGTCACTCATGACTCGCATCGCCATTAACGGATTCGGCCGCATCGGACGCAATGTGCTGCGCGCACTGCTGGAGCGCGAGAGCGCCCTGGAGATCGTCGCCGTCAACGACCTCACCGAGCCCGCCACGCTCGCCCGGCTGCTGGCCTTCGACAGCACGGCCGGACGGCTCGGGCGTCCGGTGACCGTCGACGGGAACGCCCTCGTCGTCGACGGCCGCCGGATCACGGTGCTGGCCGAGCGCGAACCGGCGCAGCTGCCGTGGGCCGAACTCGGCGTCGACATCGTCCTGGAAGCCACCGGCCGCTTCACCTCGGCCAAGGCCGCCCGCGCCCACCTCGACGCCGGCGCGAAGAAGGTGCTCGTCAGCGCGCCGTCGGACGGCGCGGACGTCACGCTCGCCTTCGGCGTCAACACCGGCTCCTACGACCCGGCCGTGCACACGATCGTCTCGAACGCGTCCTGCACCACCAACGCGCTCGCCCCGCTGGCCGCGGTCCTCGACGAGGTCGCCGGCATCGAGCACGGCTTCATGACGACGGTGCACGCCTACACGCAGGAGCAGAACCTGCAGGACGGTCCGCACCGCGACGCCCGTCGGGCCCGGGCCGCCGGCGTCAACATCGTGCCGACCACGACCGGCGCCGCCAAGGCGATCGGCCTGGTGCTGCCGAACCTGGACGGCAAGCTGTCGGGCGACTCGATCCGCGTGCCGGTGCCGGTGGGCTCGATCGTCGAGCTCAACACGACCGTCGCCCGCGACGTGACGCGCGAGGACGTGCTCGCGGCCTACCGCGCGGCGGCCGAGGGCCCGCTCGCCGGCATCCTCGAGTACTCCGAGGACCCGCTCGTGTCGTCCGACATCACGGGCAACCCCGCCTCGTCGATCTTCGACTCGGCCCTCACGCGCGTCGAAGGCCGCCACGTCAAGGTGGTCGCCTGGTACGACAACGAGTGGGGCTTCTCGAACCGCGTGATCGACACGCTGGAACTTCTCGCCGGCCGCTGAACCGGCGCCGCGCGAATACCGCGGCAGCCGCGCCGGACTTCGCCCTCGGGCCACCGCGTTACGGTGGACCGAGGGCGTTTCGCATAATTGACCGCGCGCACGGCGCGATAACGCGGGCCGGGATTCTGCCGATTGCCCGATTGCCCCTTTTCGATTATGAAACCCCTGACCCAAACTTATAAATTCTCTGACTCAACTTGTTTGACATAAAAACCGGAAACCCATGATCATTGCTATATGAAGGAACTTCCGAGGTTGCCGTTCGACAACCCCGCCGCGCTCGGCGTCGCGCCCAAAATGCGCGCACTGCAGCAGGAGGGGCCGATCGCCAGAGTGGGGACCCCCGGTGGAGATGCCTGGCTGGTCACCCGCTATGACGAGGTGAAGGCGCTGCTCGCCGACCCGCGGCTCGGGCTCAGCAATCCCGAGCCGGTACAGACGGCCAGGAGCGCGGCCCGGAGCTTCATGATGGCGCTGATGGCCGGGGACGACTACGACACCGAGGCCACCCGGCATCCGCAGATGCGCGAGCTGCTCGTGCCGCGCTTCTCCACGCGCCGGATGCGCCTGATGAAGACCCGCATCGAGCGGCATGTGGACGAGCTGCTCGACGAGTTGGCCGCCGGCCCGGCGCCGGCCGACCTGCACCGGGCGCTGTCGTTCCCGCTGCCGACCATGGTGGTCTGCGACCTGCTCGGCGTGCCGCTTGCCGACCGGGAGCGGTTCGGGCAGTGGGCGAGAGGCACGTTCGACCAGAGCGACGACCAGCGCGCGGCGAACACCTTCAAGCAGGTCGCCGACTACATGACGGAACTGGTGGCGCGCAAGCGGGTCGAGCCGGGCGACGACATTCTCTCGGAGCTGATCGCCGAGAAGAACGGCACGCTGTCCGATGCGTACATTGCCCAATTGGGCAATGCCGTGCTGCTTTTCGGCTACGAAACCACCATTGTGCGCATCGACCTGGGCACTCTGCTCCTCCTGCGCAATCCGGCCCAGCGTGCCATGCTGGCCGAAAATCCCGCACTCGCACCGGCCGCGGTCGAGGAGATCCTGCGCCTGGGCGTCGGCGGCAAGGGATCCAACGCGCTGATACCCCGTTACGCACACAGCGACATCACCGTCGGCGAGACGGTGATCCGTACCGGAGACGCGGTAATGCTGGCCATCGGCGCGGCCAATATCGACGCCCGGGCGTTCCCCGACCCCGACGTGTTCGACCTGACCCGGGACAGGCGCACGTCGCACATGGCGTTCGGGCACGGCACCCGGCACTGCGTCGGCCGCGTGCTGGCCCGGATCGAGCTGACCGCGGTGTTCGAGCGGCTGTTCCGGAAACTGCCCGGACTGCAGCTTGCGGTCCCCGAGGAGTCGCTGCGCTGGCAGGAGCACCGGATCACCGGCGGGTTCGACGAAATCCCCGTCACCTTCTGACCGCACGCCAGCACAACCGGACGTCAGCGCACCGGCCGTCCTTCACCCACCCCCAGACGTCACGAGAACAAGGACCCATGACGGAAACCTTCAGCGACTACGTCGACTGCACGCCTCTTCTCGACGACCGTGAAGCCCTCCACCGGTTCTACGACGAGCACGGCTACCTCTATCTGCGCGGCGCCCTGGACCGTGACCTCGTGCGGACCGCCGCGGAGCAGATGCTCGAAGGCCTGATCGCACTGGGCCACGCCGCCCCCGGCACCACGCTCGACACCCTCGCCATCGAGTCCTTCGAGGCGGTCGACGAGGTGGCGATGCACGACTACGTCAAGTACGACGACCTGTGGAACCATCCCTCGGCCGTCGCGCTGTGGGAGAAGGTCTTCGGCGAGCCCGTCTTCGTCTTCAAGTCGACGACGATCCGCTACTACCCCTCCGCGGCGGGCTCCGCCGAGCCGGACTTCTCGCACCTGACGCCGGTGCACCAGGACGGCTTCTACATCGGCCCGAACAAGGACTTCCGCACCGCCTGGGTGCCGCTGCTTCCGACGACCCTGGGCATAGGCGGTGTCGCCCTCGCCGACGGCAGCCACAAGCAGGGCCCGCGCGAGCACGTCATCACCGAGGACTTCCGCCGCTTCGGCCACCCCGTGCGCGGCATCCCGGCGGAGGAGTTCAGCCCGGACGAGCCGCTGCTGTTCTCGCCCATGGAACCGGGCGACGTGCTGCTCTTCCACGCCTTCCTGTGCCACAAGTCCCTGCCGAACGTCTCGGCGAACCCGGCCGGCATGCGGATGTCGATGGACACCCGCATCCAGCCCGCCTCCTCGCACCGCGGGTTCAACGCCCTGACCCCCTGGCCGGAGTCCGCGAAGGACGCCACCAAGGGGATCATGTCGAAGATCACCGGCACCCCCACCACCGTCGAGTGACGGTGCGACCCTCCTCCCGCCCCGGCCCGGACAGCGAGCCCATGACGAACAACCAGGGGACGGCCCCCGCCCAAGAACCGAACGCCGCACAGCCGCCCGCGGACCGGGCGGCACCCACCGCCCCGGGGCTCACCGGCCTCGCCCTCGTGGTGGTGCTCACCGGATACGCCCTGTCCATCGTGGACTCCTCCATCGTCAACGTGGCGCTGACCTCGATCAGCGACGACCTCCACGGCGGCCCCGCCGCACTGGAGCTCGTGGTGTCCGGCTACGGCCTCACGTACGCCCTCGGCCTGGTGCTGGGCGGGCGGCTGGGCGACGCCTTCGGCAGACGGCGCCTGTACGCCTACGGGCTCGCGGCGTTCACCGTCACCTCGGCGCTGTGCGGACTCGCCCCGGCCATCGAGTTCCTCGTCGCGGCCCGGCTGCTGCAAGGCGCCGCCGCCGCCATGCTCGTGCCGCAGGTGCTGGCGACGATCCAGGCGGCCACCGAGGGACAGGCGCGCGCCCGTGCGATCGGCATGTACGGTGCCACCGCGGCCCTCGGCATGGTCACCGGGCAGATCCTGGGCGGGCTGCTGGTCTCGCTGGACATCGCCGGGATGGGCTGGCGGTCGGTCTTCGCGATCAATGTGCCGATCGGCGTGGCCGCACTGCTGGCCGTCCGGCGCGTCCCGGCGACCAGGGCCGGCGCGAAGCCGGGCTTCGACCCGCTGGGGACCGTGCTGTTCGGCGTCACCATGGTCTGCCTCCTGGCCCTGGTCGTGGCGGGCCCCGAACTGGGCTGGCCGCTGTGGCTGTGGTCGCTGCTCGCGGTCGCCGCGGTGGGGGCGCTGGCCCTGGTGCGGACCGAGCGCCGGCTGGAGGCGCGGGGCGGTTCACCGCTGCTGTCCCCGTCGGTGCTCTCCCATCCGGGGATGCGCAGGGGGCTGGCGGCGATGGTGCCGTTCTCGGCCGGCTTCGGCGCCTTCCTGTTCGTCTACGCGCTGATCGCGCAGGGTCACTTCGGCTTCGGCGGGCTCGCCTCCGGCGGGGTGCTGGCACCGTTCGCCGTGGCGTTCTTCGCGGTGACGCTGTTCACTCCGCGGATCGCGGCGGCCCTGGGCCGCAGGATCGTCACCCTCGGTGCCGTCGTCCAGGGCACGGGCCTGCTGTTGCTGGCGCTGGTCATCGGAGCGGGCTGGCCGCATCCCTCCCTGGTGCTCGTGCTCGTGGGGATCGCCTTGTTCGGCGCGGGCGCGGCGCTGACCGGCCCGACGCTGTTCCGTACGATCCTCGCCGACGTGCCTGCCGCGCAGGCCGGCATGGGCAGCGGCGTGCTGGTGACCAGCCAGCAGATGGCGACCGCGCTGGGCGCGACCGTCGGCGGCACGCTCTATCTCTCCCTGGCCGGTTCGCTGTCGACGGCGTCGGCGGCCGTGCTCGTCCTCGCCCTGCTGGCGTGCTTCTCGCTGACCGTGCTCGTGATCAGCCTGAAGCTCCCCGACCCCCGCTGACACCCGCGCCCCGGACGGCGCGACCTGACCGAGACCTTCTCGTCGGCAACGGCGCGCCGTCCTGCGGCGTACCCGCGTACAGAAGCGGAGACAGCCAAGTGCAGTTACAGACAAAGACGGCCGTGGTGACCGGCGCGGCCAGCGGCATCGGCCTCGCCCTCAGCGCCCGCTTCGCGCGGGCCGGCGCCGGCGTGGTCATGGCGGACGCCGACGGCGACGCGCTGCACCGCCGGGCCGCCGAACTCACCGCGCAGGGCGCCCGGGTCACCGCGGTGACCGCCGACCTCACCGACCCGGACGCCGTCGGACGGCTCGCGGACACGGCGTTCGGCCGGCTCGGCGACATCGACGTGGTGTGCAACAACGCCGGGGTCCTCGGGCCCGTGGGGCAGCCCTTGTGGGAGGTGCCGCTGGAGGAGATGCGGCAGGTCTTCGAGGCGAACCACTGGGCGCACGTCCTGGTGGCCCGCGCCTTCGTCCCCCGCCTGCTGGAGCGCGGCAGGCCAGCCCACCTCATCCACACCGCCTCGATGTCCGCCTTCGTCGTCGGCGCCGGAAGCGCCGCCTACGCCGCCTCCAAGCACGCCGACCTCGCGATCGCCCGCAGCCTGCGCGCGGACCTGCAGGGCACCGGGATCCGGGTGTCGGTGCTGTGCCCCGGCCGGGTCGACACCCCCATGGTCCAGGGCCTGACGGCGCCGCGCGGGGCGGGCGGCGACACCTCGGTGAGCGCCGAGCACGTCGCCGGGCTCGTGTGGGAGGCCCTCGGTACCGACCGCTTCTACCTCTTCAGCAACTCCGACGCCCCGCTGCGGCTGCGCGATCAGTTCGACGACGTATGGCGTCATGTTTCCCTTCCGCCCCCTTCCCCCGAGGAGGAGCTGTGGCCCGCGCCGAAGGCGACGACCGTAGCGAAGACGCACTGACCATCGACCTGGAAGCGGTGAGGGAGAAGTACCGGCAGGAACGCGACAAGCGCACCGCCGGCCGCACCTACCAGTTCGCGCGCGGCGACTTCAGCCGCTACGCGCGGGACCCGTACACCGAGCGGCAGGAGCGCGAGCCGCTCACCGACGAGGTGGACGTCGCCGTCATCGGCGCGGGCATCGGCGGCCTGCTGACCGGCGCCCAGTTGCGCAAGCAGACCGGCCTCAAGCGCATCCGGCTGATCGACGAGGCGGGCGACGTCGGCGGCACCTGGTACTGGAACCGCTTCCCCGGCGTCCGGTGCGACGTCGAAAGCTACATCTACATGCCGCTGCTCGAAGAGACCGGCACCGTACCCACCGAGAAGTACGCCACCGGGCCCGAGATCTTCGCCCACCTCCAGAAGATCGCCCGCAGGTACGACCTCTACCGCGACGCCCTCTTCCAGACCACCGTCACCGGGCTGCGCTGGGACGAGGCCGCCGCCAGGTGGCTGGTGAGCACCGACCGCGGGGACCTGATCCGGGCCCGGTACGTGGCCATGTCGATCGGTCTGATGCACCGCCCCAAACTCCCGGCGCTGCCGGGCCTGGAGACGTTCGCCGGGCACTCCTTCCACACCAGCCGCTGGGACTTCGGCTACACGGGCGGCGACAGCACGGGCGGGCTGACCAGGCTGAGGGACAAGAAGGTCGGCGTCATCGGCACCGGCTCGACGACCATCCAGCTCGCCCCGCACCTCGCCGAGTGGGCCGAGGAGCTCGTCGTCTTCCAGCGCACCCCGGCCGCGGTCGACGTCCGCGGCAACCGGCCCACCCCGCCCGGCTGGGCCGACAGCCTCGAACCGGGCTGGCAGCAGCGGCGCATGGAGAACTTCCACGCGCTGACCTCCGGCATCCCGCAGGACGAGGACCTGGTGCAGGACCGCTGGACGCAGACCACGGCGAAGCTGGCCGCCGCGATCCTGCCCACCGGCGACACCGGGGGCGACCCGAAGGAGCGGGCGCTCGCGGCCGAGCGGGCGGACTTCCTCAAGATGGAGGAGCTGCGCGCCCGTATCGACAGCGTCGTCACCGACCCCGCGACCGCCGCCGCCCTCAAGCCGTACTACCGCGTCTACTGCAAGCGGCCCTGCTTCCACGACGAGTACCTGCAGACCTTCAACCGGCCCAACGTGACGCTGGTCGACACCCAGGGGCAGGGCGTGGAGCGGCTCACCCCGGCCGGGGTGGTCGCGAACGGACGGGAGTACCCGGTCGACTGCCTGATCTTCGCCACCGGCTACGAGCACGAGTTCGCCGTCCCGTACACCGACCGCGCCGGCTACGACATCACCGGCCGCGACGGCGTGAAGCTGTCGCAGAAGTGGGCGGACGGGGCGCACACCCTGCACGGGCTCCAGGTCAACGGCTTCCCCAACTGCTTCATCCTGTCCAAGGTCCAGGCCGGCCGGCACGTCAACATCGCCTACATGCTGGGCGAGCAGACCCGGCACCTCGCGCACATCGTCAAGTGCGTGGAGGAGCGCGGCCACCGGGTCGTGGAGGCCTCCGAGACCGGCGAGAAGGAATGGGTCGACGAGATCCTGCGGCTCGCCTCCCACGACATCAGCTTCCTCGAGAACTGCACGCCCGGCCTCTACAACAACGAGGGCAACCCGGGCGGTCTGCCGCTGCTCAACTCCAGCTACGGCGGCGGCTCGGTGGAGTTCGTGAACATCCTCAGGCGCTGGCGCGAGGCGGGCGACCTCGCCGGCCTCGATCTGCGCTGACCAGCCCCCTGACCAGCCCATCCCCACTGACCAGCCCTTCCCTTCCGCGAAAGGCGGCAACGCCCATGGACGTAACGCCGATACCCGGCGCCGCTCTCGGCGCCGTCGTGCACGGCGCCCGTGTCACCGGTGACATGGACCAGGCCCGGTGCGAGGAGATCCGGGCGGCGCTCGACGCGCATCTCGTGCTCGTCTTCCGCGGCCACGAGAGGCCCTCCTACGAGGAGTTCCTGGCCTTCGGCCGCCGCTTCGGGCACATCCCGAAGACCGGTCTGACCAGCGGCGCCCACCCCGGTCACAACGAGATCCTGATCGTCTCCAACCTGGTGGAGGACGGCCGCAGGATCGGCGTCGGCGACGCCGGGTGGATGGGCTGGCACACCGACTACTCCTTCCGCCCCCGCGTCTCCCAGCTCGGCTTCCTGGAGGCCCTGGAAGTGCCCGCCTCCGGCGGCGGGGAGACCCTCTTCACCGACATGTACGCCCTGTACGAGTCGCTGCCGCCCGAAGAGCGCCGGCGCCTGCACTCCTACCGGGTCCGCCACGCCCTGCGCACCGGCTACGAGGAGACCATCGAGGAGGAGCTCCAGGGCGAGGTGTCCCTCGGCGAGAGCACCGGACGGATCCGGCCCGAGGACGGCACCTCGACCGTCCACCCGCTGATCGCCCGCAATCCGCGCACCGGCCGCCGGTCGGTCTACATCAGCACCCTGAACACCAAGCAGATCGTGGACCTCGCCCCCGGTGACAGCCGCAGACTGCTCGACGACCTGCTGGCCCACGCGGGCGATCCCCGCTACACGTACGCCCACACCTGGCAGCCCGGGGACATCGTCATGTGGGACCAGCTCGGCACCATCCACGCCAAGCGGCCCTTCGACCCGGCCGAGCGGCGCATCATGCGCCAGGTCGTCAGCATCTTCGACGACCCGGCCGCCCCCTGGCGCGCGGAGGAGGCCGCATGAGCACCGCTCCCGCCTGCCTCGGCCACAGCCGGGTCACGATCACCCCGGCGCTGCGCGCCGCCGTCGGCCGGCTCGACCACCGCTCCCGCCACCAGGCGGCCTACCACTTCGGCTGGATCACCGCCGGGGGCGCGCCCACCAGCGCCGACGCCGGCAAGGCCGTACGGCCGGCGCTCGCGCTGCTGTCGGCCGAGGCGGTCGGCGCGCCGCCCGAGGTCGCCGTGCCCGGCGCCGTCGCCGTGGAGCTCGTGCACAACTTCTCCCTGGTGCACGACGATCTGATGGACGGCGACGAGGAGCGCCGCCACCGGCGCACGGTGTGGAAGCTGTGGGGTCCCTCCAGCGCCGTCCTGACCGGTGACGCGATGCTGGCGCTCGCCCAGGAGGTGCTGCTGGACAGCGGGCTGCCGACGGCCGCGCCCGCCGCCCGGCTGCTGGCGCGCGCCACCCGGCACCTGATCCGCGGCCAGGTCCAGGACCTGTCCTTCGAGCGGCGCTCGCACGTGACGGTCGAGGAGTGCGTCGACATGGCCGCCGGCAAGACCGGCGCGCTGCTGTCGGCGAGCGCCGCGATCGGCGCCGTCCTGGCCGGGGCGCCGGACGCGGCGGTGGACGCGCTCGCGCTCTACGGCGACCACGTCGGCATCGCCTTCCAGCTCGTCGACGACGTCCTCGGCATCTGGGGCGACCCGGCCGTCACCGGCAAGCCGGTCCACTCCGACCTGCGCTCCCGCAAGAAGTCCCTGCCGGTCAGCCACGTGCTCGGCCAGGACGGCCCGCTCAGCGACGAGCTGGCCGCCTGGCTCGCCGGCCCCGGCGATCCCGGTGCTTCCGGTGATCCCGGTGCTTCCGGAGATCCCGGCGAGGGGGAGCTGCGGCGCGTGGCCGGCCTGATCGAGGACGCGGGCGGCCGGGACTGGGCGCTGGCCGAGGCCGCCCGGCGGATGTCGCTGGCCGAGGACGCGCTGCGCGGCGCCGAACTGGACGCCGGCGCGCGGGACGAACTCCTCGCGCTCGGACGGTTCGTCATCGACCGCGAGGTCTGAGCCCAGGACCGGCCCCCCTACCCGTACCGCCTTTCCCCGACTCTCCGCTCGGCGCCGTGCCCCCGCCAGGGCACCGCCATGCCCGCTCCCCCACCGCAACCCACCCCAAGGATGCCCTCATGCCCCAGGACGTCGACTTCCACATACCCCTGCCGGGCCGGCAGAGCCCGGACTTCGCACGGGCCGACGCCGGTCAGCTCACCTGGCCGCGGTCGCTCGGGCTGATCAACTCCGAGGCGGCGGCGACGCGCCACCTGCGCGGCGGCTACGCCGACCTGGCCTCCCGCTTCTACCCGCACGCCACCGGCGCCGACCTGGACCTGGGCGTCGACCTGATGTCGTGGTTCTTCCTCTTCGACGACCTCTTCGACGGGCCGCGCGGCGAGAACCCGGAGGAGACCAGGCAGCTCACCGACGCGGTCGCGGCGGCGCTGGACGGCCCCCTTCCCGAGACCGCTCCGCCCATCGCCCACGGTTTCGCCGACATCTGGCGGCGTACCAGCGAGGGCATGTCGCCCGCGTGGTGCGCGCGCAGCGCCCGGCACTGGCGCAGCTACTTCGACGGCTACGTCGTCGAGGCGGAGAGCCGCTTCTGGGACGCGCCGTACAACTCCGCGGCCCAGTACCTGGCCGTGCGGCGGCAGACCATCGGGGTGCAGCCGACGGTCGACCTCGCCGAGCGCGTGGGCCGCTTCGAGGTGCCGCACCGGGTCTTCGACAGCGCCGTGCTCTCCGCGATGCTGCAGATCGCAGCCGACGTCAACCTGCTGCTCAACGACATCGCCTCGCTGGAGAAGGAGGAGGCCCGCGGCGAGCAGAACAACATGGTCATGATCCTGCGCCGGGAGCACGGCTGGTCGAAGGACCGCAGCGTCGCCCACATCCAGAGCGAGGTGCACGCCCGGCTGGAGCAGTACCTCCTGCTGGAGTCCTGCCTTCCGCAGGTCTGCGACATCTACCGGCTCGGCGAGGCCGAGCGCGAGGCCGTGGAGCGCTACCGCAACGACGCCGTGCGCACCGTGATCCGCGGTTCCTACGACTGGCACCGCTCCTCGGGCCGCTACGACGCCGAGTTCGCGCTCGCCGCCGGCGCCCAGGGCTATCTGGAGGAGCTCGGCAGCACCGCCCACTAGCGACACCCCGAGCACCCGGCGCCCGCGCCCGGACATCGCGGCGGCTGTCACAGGACCGGAACGGACCGGGACGGCTGTCAACAGATCAGCAAAGACGGGAAGTTGAGATTCGAATGACCGAGCAGACCACCTTCTCGGCGGGAACGGCGCCCGGGGCGCTCCCCGTCGTGGGCCACGCCCTGCAGATGATGCGTCACCCCGTGGACTTCATGACCTCGCTGTCGGCCCACGGCGACCTGGTCGAGATCAAGATCGGTCCCACCACGGCCTACGTCCCGACCCACCCCGAAGTGCTGCGGCAGGTCCTGACCAACGACCGCGTCTTCGACAAGGGCGGCGTCTTCTACGACCGCGCCCGCGACATCGCCGGCAACGGCCTGGTCACCTGCCCGTTCTCCGACCACCGGCGCCAGCGCCGGCTGATGCAGTCGGCGTTCACCCGCGGCCAGCTGAAGCGGTACGCAGAGGCCATGCAGGCCGAGATCGAGGACACGGCGTCGCGCTGGCGGGACGGCATGGTCGTCGACGCGTTCCAGGAGATGTACGGCATGGCCCTGCGCACGGTCGGCCGCACCCTGTACTCCACGCCCGTCAGCCCCGAGCTGGCCGCGAAGGTGGAGCGGTCCTTCGACGTCGTCCTCAACGGCCTGTTCCGGCAGATGTTCCTGCCCGCCTCGGTCCGCCGGCTGCCCCTGCCGTCCCAGCGCCGCTACAAGAGCAACCTGGACTTCCTGCACGCGACCACCCAGCGGCTCATCGACGACTACCGCAGCTCGGACACCGAGCGCGACGACCTGCTCGCGGCCCTGATCGCCTCCCGCGACGAGGACGGCGGCCGGCTCGGCGACAAGGAGATCCACGACCAGGTCATCACCGTCATGGCGGCCGGCACCGAGACCGTCGCCGGCACCCTCACCTGGGTCTTCTACCTCCTCTCCCAGCACCCGGAGATCGAGGCCGCGCTCTACGACGAGATCGACACCGTCCTCGGCGGCCGCGCCCCGCAGTGGGACGACCTGCCGAAGCTCTCCCTGGCCGACCGGATCATCTCCGAGACGCTGCGCCTGCACCCGCCGGCCTGGCTGTTCACCCGGCTGACCACCTCGCCGACCGAGCTCGCGGGCCGCCGGCTGCCCGCCGGCTCCACCGTCGTCTTCAGCCCGGCCGCGGTCGCCCAGTACGAGGGCGCCTTCGACAACCCCGCGAAGTTCGACCCCGACCGCTGGCTCCCGGAGCGCGTCTCGCCGGCTGCCCGCCACGCCTTCGTGCCGTTCGGCACCGGCGCCCGCAAGTGCATCGGCGACCTCTACGCACGCACCGAGGCCACCCTGGGGCTCGCCACGATCCTCGGCCGCTGGCGGGTCGGCTGCGAGCCCGGCATGGACGTCCGCCCCGTCCCGCTGGCCACCGTCTACCACCCGCGCCGGCTGCGCCTGAGGCTCGACGCCCGCACCCCGCGCCGGACGGCCTCCGCCGTCCCGGCCCCGGCCGGGGACGACGCGCCGTGAGCGGAGGGAACCTCGTCCTGGCGCAGCCGCGCGGCTTCTGCGCGGGCGTACGGCGCGCCATCGGCATCGTCGAGCGGGCGCTGGACGTGCACGGGGCGCCGGTGTACGTGCGCAAGGAGATCGTGCACAACCATCACATCGTCGCGGAGCTGGAGAAGCGCGGCGCGGTCTTCGTCGACAGCGAGGAGGAGGTCCCGCACGGCGCGGTCTGCGTCTTCTCCGCGCACGGCGTCTCACCCGCCGTGCGCTCCGCCGCCGCCGGCCGGCGGCTCGACGTCATCGACGCCACCTGCCCGCTGGTCTCCAAGGTCCACCAGGAGGCGGTGCGCTTCGCCCGCGACGGCCGCACCGTCCTCCTCGTCGGGCACGAGGGCCACGAGGAGGTCGAGGGCGTCCTCGGCGAGGCCCCCGGCCGGATCGTCGTCGTCGGGACCGAGGACGACGTACGGCGCCTGCGGCTGCCCGGCGACACCCCGGTCGCCGTCCTCACCCAGACCACCCTCTCGGCCGACGAGACCGCGCGCGTCGTGGCGGCCCTGCGCGCCCGCTTCACCGACCTGGTCACCCCCGGCGACGACATCTGCTACGCCAGCCAGAACCGGCAGAACGCCGTCAAGGACCTCGCCCGCGACCACGACCTCGTCCTGATCGTCGGCTCGCGCAACTCCAGCAACTCGCTGCGCATGGTCGAGGTGGCCCGCGAGCACGGCGCCGCGGCCCATCTCGTGCCCGACGAACGGCATCTCGACGCGGCCTGGCTGAAGGGCGTGTCGTCGGTCGGCATCAGCGCCGGGGCCAGTGCCCCGGAGGTCCTCGTGGACGGGCTCGTCGCCCGGCTGGCCGGGCTCGGCTTCGACCGGGTCGCACTCCAGCGGGGCATCGCCGAGGACGTCGTCTTCTCCATGCCCGGCCGGCTGGCCGACCCGGTCACCGGCCGCGTCCCGCGCACACCGCTGGCCGGCGAGGCCTCGCCGGAGCCCCCGCCTCCCTGACCGCCGGCTGACACGGGCACCGGGCACCGGCACGACGACGTGCCCGGGGGCGCCGGACAGCCGGTCCGCACGGCATGAGCCAGGCCGGAGGCGACCGTGCCGCGCTGTCCGGCTACGGGCACACGCCTCAGGGCGTGGACGCTGCGGGGCACACGCCTCAGGGCGTGGTCGTGGACACGACGAAGACCCGGGGGTACTTCGGGTCGTCGAGGTTGGCGGTGATCTCCAGGGAGGGCTTGGGCTTGTCCTGCTCGACGGTGGCGCCCGCCCACCGGTGGCCCGCGCCGAGGTCCCAGCCGACCTCGGCGGCCTCGTCCTCGTCGATGGTGACCTCGCCGGCCTCCAGGTCGGCGGCGCTGGAGCCGACGTCGGAGAGCCACTTGTCGAACTTCTCGCGCGTGGTGGTGAACTGCAGGAAGAGCGAGCTCGACTTCCACGCGTTGGTCTCGTAGGAGGCGACGTCCTCCGCGTAGGGCGGCACGGTCACCTCGTACAGGCGGCGCTGGAGCCGGGTCGGCCAGCCCTCCTCCAGGCCGGACGCGGCGGCCTGCTCCTTCTTGGACTCGCTGCCGCCGCGGCTCTGCATCGCGGAGATGTAGAGGTAGCCGGCGGGGATGGCGACGAGCAGGAAGACGATCACGGCCTTGAGGCAGCGGCGGCCGAAGCCGCCGCCCGTCCGCGGGGAGCCGGGCGGCAGCGCGGTGAGCTCCGCGGAGTGCTCCGTGGTGGTCATCAGGCCCGGCCCGCCCTGGCGTAGCGCTCGTAGCGCTCCACGCGGCGCCGGTTGGCGCGGCGGAAGCGGCGGGCGACGAGCCGGGCGAGGTCCGCGGCGCCGACCATGCCGGCCTCGGGGCCCAGCTGGGCCTTGACGATGCGGGCCTCGGGGCGGTAGCCGCGGCCGGTGAGGTGGCGGCGGAAGGCGTCCCGGGCGGGGGCGATCAGCAGGTCGTCGGCGGCGCTGACGCCGCCGCCGATGACGAAGCAGGAGGGGTCGAGGGCGGCGGCGAGGTTGGCGATGCCGACGCCGAGCCACTGGCCGATGTCCTGCAGCAGCTCGACGCACATGGCGTCGCCGGAGCGGGCCAGCTCGGTGATGAGGGGGCCGGTGATCTCGGGGATGTTGCCGCCGACGCGGTCGATGATCCCGTAGGCGACGGGGGACTCGGCGGCGGCCAGCTCGCGGGCCTCGCGCACGAGGGCGTTGCCGGAGCTGTACTGCTCCCAGCAGCCGCGGTTGCCGCACGGGCAGCGGTGCCCGCCGGGCACGACCTGCATATGGCCGAATTCGCCGGCGACGCCGAACTTGCCGCGCTTGACCTGGCCGTCCTCCAGGATCGCGCCGCCGATGCCCGTACCGAGCGTGATCATCACGAGGTGGTCCTCGCCGCGGCCGGCGCCGAAGCGCCACTCCGCCCAGGCGGCGGTGTTGGCGTCGTTGTCGACCATGACGGGGACGGCGAGGCGGCCCGCGAGGCGGTCGCGCAGCGGCTCGTTGCGCCAGGACAGGTGCGGGGCGAACAGGACGCGGTTGCGGTCGGCGTCGACCCAGCCGGCCGCGCCGATGCCCACGGCGTGCACGTCGTGCCGGTCGGAGAGGTCGAGCACCAGCTCGACGATGGTGTCCTCGACGACCTTGGGGCTCTTGGACTTGTCCGGCGTCTCGGTGCGGACCTTCTCCAGGATGTTGCCGTCGGCGTCCACGACGCCCGCCATCACCTTGGTGCCGCCGATGTCGATGCCGACGGTGGGGACGCGCGGGGCGGTCAGGTGCGAGCGGCGCTCGCGCGTGCCGACGGTGCGCAGCACGGTGGCCCGTGCCGCGCCGCGGTGGAGCTCGCGGTACATGCTCATGCCACCACCGCCAGGGCGTGGACCTGGGCGGATCTACGGTCGCTCCGGCTGCGTGCTCGCAAGAGTCGTCGTCCCTGCGGTGGTCTCGGGAGGCCGCTGCCTCGTGGATACGGTCCTGGCCGATTGTGCCTCAAGGAAGCGCTGCGTACCGCATCGCCGGGGGCGGGCCCGCTGTCCGCGGGCCCGCCCGGTGAGAGCCTCGTCACTCGCCGCCGGAGCCCGTGGGCTTGCCGCCGATCACGTCCGGGGCGGGGGCCCGCTCCAGCTCGTGGCTGAGCTCGTCGAGCTCGCTGCCGCCCGCCATCTGGCGGGTGAGCTCGTCCAGGGCGATCTCGGACCTGGCGTGGCTGCCGGCCATCGCGCCGCGCTTGAGCAGCACGAAGCGGTCACCGACCAGATACGCGTGGTGCGGATTGTGGGTGATCAACACCACGCCCAGGCCGGCGTCGCGCGCGGCGGCCACGTACTTCAGGACGACGCCGGACTGCTTGACGCCGAGCGCGGCGGTCGGCTCGTCGAGGACGAGCACCTTCGCGCCGAAGTGGACGGCCCGCGCGATGGCCACGCACTGCCGTTCGCCGCCGGAGAGCGTGCCGATGGGCTGGTCGACGTCGCGCAGGTCGATGCCCATGCGCAGCAGCTCCGCGCGGGTGGTCTCGCGCATGTGCTCCACGTCGAGCCGCTTGAAGGGGCCCTTGCCCTTCGTCGGCTCGGAGCCCAGGAAGAAGTTCCGCCAGACCGGCATCAGGGGGACGACGGCGAGGTCCTGGTAGACCGTGGCGATGCCGCGGTCGAGGGCCTCGCGCGGCGAGCCCAGCTTCGTCTCCTCGCCCTCGATCTCGAAGGTGCCGGCGTCGTGCTGGTGCAGACCCGCGATGATCTTGATGAGGGTGGATTTGCCCGCGCCGTTGTCGCCGAGGACGCAGGTGATCTCGCCCGCGTGGACCTCCAGGGAGACCCCTTCGAGGGCGCGGACGTTCCCGTAGAACTTGCTGACGTCCGTCAGCCTGACCAGGGCAGCACTCACTTGCGGGCCTCCGCCCTCTTGCGCACCCAGGCGTTCAGCAGCGTCGCCAGCAGCAGCATCGCGCCCAGGAAGAACTTGAACCAGTCCGGGTTCCACTGCGCGTAGACGATGCCCTTGCTGGCCATGCCGAAGATGAACGCGCCGACCGCGGAGCCGATGGCCGAGCCGTAGCCGCCGGTCATCAGGCAGCCGCCGATGACGGCCGCGATGATGTAAAGGAGCTCGTTGCCGACGCCCTCGCCGGACTGCACCACGTCGTACGACATGAGCAGGTGCTGGCCGGAGATCCAGGCGCAGAAGGCGACCGCCATATAGAGGGCGATCTTGGTGCCCTTGACGGGGACGCCGACCGCGCGGGCCGCCTCCGCTCCGCCGCCGACCGCGAAGATCCAGTTGCCCACGCGGGTGCGGAGCAGGACCCAGGTCGCCAGGGCCACGAGGCCGAGCCACCAGAGGATGGTGACCTGGACGTCCACGCCGCCGATGGTGAAGTGGGAGGCGAAGACCGCCCGGGCCGACTCGAAGCCCTCCATGTCACCGATCGTCTTGGTGGAGACGGTGCCGCCGATCAGTTTGGTGAAGCCCAGGTTCAGCCCGGTCAGCATCAGGAAGGTTGCCAGCGTGATGATGAAGCTGGGCAGCTTGGTGCGGGTGAGCACGAAGCCGTTGAAGAAGCCGACGGCGAGCATGGCGAGCAGCGAGACGCCGGCGCCGACCCAGACGTTGGCCGTCATCTGGTAGCTGAACATCGAGGAGACCAGCGCGGCGCTGGTCACCATCACACCGGCCGACAGGTCGAACTCGCCGCCGATCATCAGCAGCGCCACCGGCACCGCCATGATGCCGATCGTGGAGGACGCGTAGAGCACCGTCGACAGGCTGGACGCCTGCAGGAAGCTGTCGGCGACGAGCGAGAAGAAGACGAAGACGGCGGCGGCGCCGACGACCGATCCCAGCTCGGGGCGGCCGAGGAGGCGGCGCAGGTAGGAGCGGTGCAGCAGCCGCTCGTCGGGGGCGTCCTGGAGGGGGGCCGTGGCGGGGGCGCTCATCGCGTGCCCCGCTTGGCGTACTCGGCGAGCTTCTTGGCGTCGTCCTTGGTGACGATCTGCGGGCCGGTCAGGACCGGGCGCCCGCCGCCGAGCATGTCGCGGTTGTAGCGGTAGAGCCACAGCAGGTCGACGGCCTCGTAGCCCTGCAGGTACGGGTCCTGGTCGACGGCGAAGGCGAGCTTGCCGGACTGCAGGTCCTCGGCGACCTTGCCGTTGAGGTCGAAGGTCGCGACCTCGGCCTTGCTGCCGGCCTGCTCCGCGGCCTTGACGGCGGTGGGGGCGAAGGGCGCACCGAGTGTGACGACGGCGTCGATGTCCTTGTCGGACTGCAGCTTCGCCTCGACCGACGACTGCACGCTCGGCATGTTCGTGCCTTCGACGTAGAGGTTCTGCACCTCGCCCTTGAAGGACTTCTTCACGCCGTCGCAGCGCTGTTCGTGGCCCACGTTGCCCTGCTCGTGCAGGACGCAGACGGCCTTCTTCTTCCCGCGCTCGTTGAGCTGCTCGCCGACGGCCTCGCCGGCGATGATCTCGTCCTGGCCGATGTGGGTGAGCGCGCCGAACTCCCTGGACTTGTCGGAGCCCGAATTCACGGTGATCACCGGGATGCCGGCCTTCTTGGCCTTGGCCACGACGTCCTTCATGGCGTCGGGCTTGGCGAGCGTGACGATCAGGCCGTCGACCTTTTTGTCGATCATGGCCTGGACGCTCTGCGCCTGCTTGTTGCCCTCGGCGTCGTGCGCGTAGAGGAAGTCGATGTTGTCCTTCGCGGCCGCCTGCTTGGCACCGCTCTGGACGATGTCCCAGAAGTTGTCGCCATCGCCCGAGTGGGTGACCATCGCGAAGGTCCAGCGGGGCGTGTCGACCGCGGCGCGCCCCTGGGCGGCCTTGGCGGCCCGCTCCTCCGCGCGCTTGCCGCCCGTAGCGCTGCATCCCGCCAAGGTGGCGCCGAGCACCGCTGCCAGCACGGCGCTCACCGCACGTACGCCTGTCCGAACCCTTGCCACGAGGAGTTGCCCTTCTCACTGTCTGTCACGGTGCGGCCGGGCCGTTTCACGGGCCCAACCGCCCAAGTATCCGTCACCATCCGTCACCGCCGACCGCGGGGGCTTCCGGGGTCCTGCCGGGGGCTGCTGCATGTGGGTGGAGTTCTAGTGGCGGACTCCCGACGGCGTCAAGGTTTTGTCCGGACATTCTGACGGCCTGACGTACGGGCTCGCACGGCGCGGATTCCCCGGCCTCAGGGCCGCACCAGCAGCTGGAACTCGAAGGAGTAGCGCGAGGCCCGGTAGACGTGCGAGCCGAACTCGACCGCGCGCCCCGTGTCGTCGTACGTCGTCCGCTCCATCGTCAGCAGCGGCGCGCCCTCGGGCTCGGCCAGCCGTCCGGCCTCCTCGGCGGTCGCGGCGCGGGCGCCGACCGTCTGGCGGGCGCTGTGCAGCGTGATGCCCGCGGCGCGGACGAGGCGGTAGAGGCCCGTCTCCTCGAACCGCTCGGGGCCGGCGTCGAGGAGCCCCACGGGGAGGTGGTTGCGCAGGTGGGCCATGGGCTCGCCGTGGGCGAGGCGCAGCCGCTCGACGAAGAGCACCTCGCTGCCCTCCGGCACGCCCAGGGCGGCGGCGACGCGGGCCGTGGCAGGCTCGGTCTCGTGGCGCAGCACCCGGGTGGCGGGCCGCTGACCGGCCGCTTCGAGGTCGTCGTAGAGGCTGCTGAGCTCCAGGGGGCGGCGGACCTGGCTGTGCAGCACCTGGGTACCGACGCCGCGGCGGCGGATCAGCAGGCCCTTGTCCACCAGCGACTGGATGGCCTGCCGCACGGTGGGCCGGGAGAGGCCGAGCCGCGCGGCGAGGTCGATCTCGTTGCCGAGCAGGCTGCCGGGGGCGAGTCTGCCCTGTTCGATCGCCGACTCCAGCTGCTGGGACAGCTGGTAGTAAAGGGGGACGGGGCTGCTGCGGTCCAGGCTGAACTGGAGGGGTGGATGGTTCGCCACGCAGGGAGCCTAGCCCTGCGACCGGATGACGGGAAGTTCGCAGGTTAGGTTGTCCTGACATGCAACGGTGCGTATGCGGCATTACCGATACGAGTGACCGCGCCGTCAACCGCGCGCCCCGCACGTGCGTCTAGCGTCATACAAATGTCCATACTGATATCGCTGCATATCCACTGATTTCACCCTAGGGGAGATGGGCAACGCCGTGGAAGAGCTGGCTCTGGGGGTGGCGCTCGGCTTCAGCGCGGGGATCAGCCCGGGCCCGCTGCTCGCGCTGGTGCTGTCCGGCACGCTGCGCGGGGGGCTCGGCGTGGGGCTGCGGGTGGCGGCCGTGCCGCTGCTCACCGACCTGCCCGTGATCGTGCTGTCGGTGACCGTGCTCGCCGTGCTGCCCGAGCGGGCGATCGCGGCGGGCGGTGTGCTGGGCGGAGTCTTCCTCGCCTGGCTGGCCGTCACGACGCTGCGCGAGGCCCGGACCGCCGAGGTGCCCGAGGCGCACGACGACGAGCAGGCCCGGCTGCGGGGCCGGCGGACGCTGTGGCAGGGGGCACTGGTCAACCTGCTCAGCCCGCACCCGTGGATGTTCTGGCTGACGACGGGGGCACCCCTGCTCGTGGCCGCCTGGCGCGACGGCCCGCCCGGCGCGGGCGGCTTCCTCTTCGGCTTCTACGGGCTGCTGGTCGGCAGCAAGGCCGCGCTCGCGGTCGTGGTCTCGCGGGCCCGGAACCGGATCGGCACCCGCGGCTACCGGCTGCTGCTCGGCGGCGCCGGCGTACTGCTGCTGGCGGCCTCGGCCGTACTGCTGGTGGAGTTCGGCTCGGCGCTGGCGGCGTAGCCGTTCCGGTCACGTTGAGCCGTCCGGCAGCGGCGCAATCAAGGTATTCCGCCCATATCTCTCAACCTCTCCCGCCGTCCGAACGGTCCCCCCGGTCACAGACACCGTGACCACGGGGGGACACCCATGAACCACGGAAACGCACCGGCCGACCTCCTCGCCCGCATCCGGCTGTACGACGAGCGGGAGGCCGCGGCCCACGAGCTGCTCGGGCCCGTCGCCGGCTGGATCAGCGGGCACGTCGCCCGGCCCCACCCCGACCTCGGCCGCCGCGGCGCGGTCTGCCCGTTCGTCCCGCTCGCGCAGCGGCTCGGGCTGATCCGCTTCGCCCTCGCCGACCCGCCCGTGCGCGACGAGGACGGGCTCCTGGCCGCCGTCGCCGCGCTCAAGGCGCACTGGCTGGCCATGGAGCCGCGCAGGGGCCAGCACACGATCGACAAGACCGTCGTCCTCGTCCTGCCCGGGGTGGCCGCGGAGACCGTCGTCCGCGTCCACGAGCGGCTCAAACCGCAGTTCGTGGCCGACGGGCTGATGCTCGGGGAGTTCTACCCCGGGCACCCCGGGCCGGGGCTGCACAACCCCGGCTTCCGCCCGCTGCACAGCGACGTCCCGCTGCTCGTCGCCCGCAGCATGGTCGGCAACGACCTGCCGTTCCTCACCGAGCGGCGTTACCCGCCCGCCCGGCGCGCCGGCTTCATAGAGGCCTTCCTGCGGCACCAGACGAGCGCGAGCGCCGGCACGAGGGAGCGGGCGCGGGCCGAACTCGAAGAGGCCCGCGACGAGCTGGGACACCTGCCGCCGGCCTGATCCCGGAAGGACCGGGCCCCGGTCCCGGCCCGGCCGGGGCCCGGTTCC
This sequence comes from Streptomyces sp. URMC 127, assembly GCF_051386535.1. NCBI lineage: Bacteria > Bacillati > Actinomycetota > Actinomycetes > Kitasatosporales > Streptomycetaceae > Streptomyces > Streptomyces sp. URMC 127. The sequence goes on along the minus strand of NZ_JBPQTW010000017.1, from coordinate 10,034 downwards.
TGCACGACCGGGGCCAGTCCCGCACTACCGGGGCCCAGTCCTTGCATGACCGGGGCCCGGTACGCCTCTCGGAGGAGCTCCGTACGCCTCAGAAGCGGACCGGCAGCCGGTGCGGGCCGCGGATGAGGAGGCCGTCGCGCCAGGTGAGGGAGTCCGGATGGGCGTCGAGGGCGAGCTCCGGGCAGCGCTCCAGCAGCGAGCTGATGGCGATCCGGGCCTCCAGACGGGCCAGCGGCGCCCCGAGGCAGTAGTGGATGCCGTGCCCGAAGGCCACGTGCCCGCGGGCGTCGCGCCGGATGTCGAACCGCCCGGCGTCCGGGAAGCGGGCCGGATCGCGGTCGGCGTCGGCGAGCACGGGGAGCACGAGCTCGCCCCCGCCGGGTATGAGCGTGCCGCCGATCTCGATCGGCTCGGTGGTGAAGCGGTACGTGGGCGTCTCCAGCGGCCCGTCGTAGCGCAGCATCTCCTCGACGGCGTTCTCCAGCAGGCCGGGGTCGGCGCGCAGGTCTGCCAGCTGGGCGGGGTGCTGCAGGAGGGCGAGGACACCGTTCGAGATCAGGTTCACCGTGGTCTCGTGGCCGGCGACCAGGAGCAGCCACGCCGTGCCGATGAGCTCCTCGGGCGAGAGCCGGTCGCCGTCCTCGTCCGCGGTGCTGATCAGGGCGCTCAGCAGGTCGTCACCGGGCTCCTGCCGCTTGGCGGCGACGAGCCCGGTCAGGTAGGCGGTGACCTCGCGGGCGACGACCGCCTTCTCCTCGGCCGGCGCGGCGCCCAGGCTGGTGTTCGACCAGTGGCGGAAGGCCGCGCGGTCGAGGGAGGGCACGCCGAGCAGCTCGCAGATGACGCCCATGGGCAGCGGGAAGGACAGGGCCTCCACCAGGTCGGCGCGGCGGCCGGGCGCGGCCAGCATCGCGTCGAGCAGCTCGTCCGTCATCTGCTGCACGCGCGGTGCCATCTCCTCCACGCGCCGCGGCGTGAACTCCTTGGCGACGAGCTTGCGCAGCCGGGTGTGGTCCGGTGCGTCCAGGACCAGCATGTTCGGCCCGGCGGAGGCGCGGATGAGGCTGATGTCCGAGGAGGCCCGCGACCAGTCCTTCGTCAGCCGGGGGTCGTTGAGCGCGGCGCGCACCTCGTCGTAGCCGACGACGAGCCAGGCGTCGGCGCCTTCGGGCATGCGCACCCGGTGCACCGGCCCTCTCGCGCGCAGCCCGGCGTAGACGCGGTGCGGGTCCCGGGCGAACTCCTCGCCCATGGCCGCGAGATCGACGATCGCTTCCGCTTCTGCCGCTGTCATGCCGTTCCCCCCTCGCCTTCCCCCTCGCTCCGGAGTGATCCTCCGGAATGATCAGCATGGTTGACGGAGAGTGATCGACTCAAGGGCGATTTTCAGACAGCAGTTCGGACAAGGCGCCCCGGGCGTCGCTCACGGCCAGGAACGGAGGGTCGCGGTCTTCGTCCCGGCGCCGACCGGGCCCCCGCTGTCGCCGGCGACGTGCCGGTACGCGCAGTCACCGCCGAGCGAGACGGCGATCAGGCTGTGGAGCCGGACGCCGGGCCGGCGCGGCGCCTCGAAGGCGCGGCGGGTCGTAAGGCCGCTCGCGGACATGAAGTGGCAGTAGCTGCCCAGGCCCCACGCCTCGTGGCGGGTCACGGACGGGGCGACCCGGTAGGCGGGCGGGCCCTCGCCGCCGCGCTCGCTCCAGGCGGCGCGGCCGGGAGGATCGTAGGGCAGCTCGTTCTGGAAGAAGTACGTGCGGCCGCCGTCGCCGTTCCAGAGCACCTGGTGCCGCTGGTAGTGCTCCGCGAAGAGCCCGTACATGATGACGTTCCGGCCGTCGACGACGAGTCCTTCGGCGGCGGGGTTGACGGTCCATCCGACGCCGGTGCCGTGGTCGGCCCGCCACAGCCACAGGTCGTCGCCGATGAGGTCCGAGCTGTGCACCACCAGGCTCCTGACGGCACGTGCGGGACCGGCGCCGCCCACCCGGAAGAACACGTCGTGCAGCGAGACGGGGTCGGCGGCATGGCGCCGCCGGGCGCCGGGCGGGCCGATCTCCATGAGCGCGGGCGAGGCCGCGGGGCCGGCGTCCACCAGCAGGCCCGCGATGCGCACGCCGTCGACGTCGGCGACGGTCAGGGCGGCGGTGCCGCGGTCGGGAACGAGCGTCGCGAGTCCCAGGCCGAGCACGACGGTGCCGGGACGGGTGACGCGCAGGGGCCGGTCCAGGTGGTGCACCCCGGGCGTGATCAGCAGGTCCTTGCCCGCCGCGAGCGCCTCGTTGACACGGGCGGCGCGCGTGCCCGGCCGGACGACGAAGAAGCGCCCGAGGGGACGGGAGCTGCCGGGCGGCACGGCGCCCCCGGACCAGGTGGTGCCGCGGGCGGCCCTGCGCAGGGCGGGGACGAAGACGCGGTAGGCGCCGGCCCGGTCGACGTACAGGAAGGGCTTCTCGCGGACGACGGGGGTGCGGTCCACGCTCGTGCGGGGCGGGTCGGGGAAGGTCGTCGGCGGGGCGTTTCGGACCCCGGCGAACACCATGTTCCAGATGGCGCCCGACCAGCCGCCACGGAGCTCGCTGTCGCGCGTGAGCCACTGCTGCTGGGTGCCGGAGAGCACCTTCCCGTCGATCAGCGAGTCGGCGATGAAGCCGCCGCTGGACCAGCCGCCGTCGTCGAGGAGGAGGTCGCCGCGCAGGTGCACGCGGCGGTACGGGGCGGCCTGCGCGACGGCCCAGCGGTCGGCGCCGGAGGCGGGGACCACGGAGAGGTTCTCGGCCGCGCGCCAGAAGTTCTGCGTCGCGTTGCCCTGCAGCCAGTCGGCCTCGGCGTGCACCGCACCCTTGACGGTGACGTCGCCGGGGCGCAGGCCGAGGCCCGCGACCTGGGTGTAGAAGCCGACGTTGACGTCCACGTCGTAGGTGCCCGGCTTGAAGAGCAGCGCCTCGCGGCCGGGGCCGAACTGGGCGCGCTCCTGGCGCCGGAAGACCTCGTCGAGCGTGCGCTGGATGCGCTCCCTGGGCATCGAGGGGTCGAAGACGTGGACGCCCGGCCCCAGATCCGGCGTGCCGGGGGCGTCCGGCGCGGCGGGAGCAGCGGGAGCGGGGAGCGGCTCGGACGGCCGCTGCGGGGCGCAGCCGAGGGCGAGGCAGACGGTGGCCGCGGCGGCGAGGGCGGCGGTGCCGAGGCGGGCTCGGCACCGCGCGGGCCGGGTTCTGGACAAGGGCCGGTGTCTCCTCACGCGTCGGTCGGCTGCCCGGTGACCGGACCAACTCGTTTCCGGGCGTGAGGAGACGCTTCACGGGCGGATTCCGCCCGGATGGCGCTGGGATGACGACCGCCGGCGGACCAGTGCCGGAGGACTACGTCCGGAGGACGGCCGTCGGTTGACGACCGGTCAGCAGGTGAAGTCGATCAGGTTGAACGTCGCGTAGTGGTCCCCGGTGTAGTAGTCCTCGTGGTCGCCCTGGCCGGTGACGATGCGGCGCGCACCGCGGTCCGGCGAGCCCGGGGTCTTGACCGTGTACTCGTGGTAGTAGCCCGCGTCGTGCTTGGGCAGGACGCCTTCGCGGTTGGAGAAGACCGTGCCGTCCTTGGGGTACGGGAACGGGCCGCCCGCGTCGATAAGACGCAGGGTGTCGCCGGCCTGTGCGGGCAGCGCGGACTTGCAGACGTTGCCGACGGCCTTCACGGAGACGACGGAGACGGGCGCCTGGGCGGTGACGGCGGGGGCCGCGTGGCCGGCGAGGGGCGCGGCGACGGCCGTTCCGCCGGTGAACAGGGCCGAGGCCAGCGCGGCGAGGACGGCCGTGCGGGCGAAGCGCGAGGAACGCGCCGTGCGATGGGGGGTTGACTTCATGACGCCAGCATGACGCGCGTAGCGCATGTCATGTCAATGACAATCCACTACTGTTTTCCTGCTGTTAACCGGAGGCGCCGTCCGACCGGGCGGAACCTTTGCCTCCGCTTCCGCCCCTGATCCGCCCCACCGCTTCCGCCCCCGCTTCCGCCCTGGCGCGGCGTCTTTGCCCCTGAGGCAAAAGTTTTGCCTCAGGGGCAGGGCGGGTCCTATACCGGAAGCATGACACCGCTGCCCGACGAGCCCGCGGCCGACCTGCCCGCGGTCGCCCCGCGCCTGCGTGACCTGCGCACGCGCAGCGGGCTGACCCTGGAGGCCGCCGCCGCCCGCGCCGGCCTGTCCCCCGCCCACCTGTCCCGGCTGGAGACCGGCCGGCGGACGCCGTCCCTGCCGATGCTGCTCGCCCTGGCCCGCACGTACGGAACGACGGTATCCGACCTGCTGGGCGAGGCGGCGCCGGAGCGCGATCCCATCGTGCGCGCGAGCCGCATGGAGCCGCAGCTCGCGGGCGGCTGGACGTACTGGCGGGCCGGCGGCTCGGGCCGCGCCATGCAGGCCCTGCGGCTGCACGTGCCGCCGGAGGCGGGCGGCCAGGCCGAGCTGGTCCGCGTCCACCCGGGCGAGGAGTGGCTGTACGTCACGGGCGGGCGGCTGCGCCTCACGCTGGGCGGGAGCACCCACCTCCTGGACCCCGGCGACGCCGCCCACTTCGACTCGCTCACCCCGCACCGCATCGCCGCCGCGTCGCGCGGCGGGGCCGACCTGCTGTTCATGCACACGCTGCTGCAGAGCGGCGCGACCGAGCTGTGCCTCGGGGGCGCCGCGCCCACCCGGAGGGGAATGCCGTGAACGACGCCCTGCACCACCCCGCGAACGACGCGTCCGCACAGGCCGGAAAGCGCATGGACGAAGAGGACCGGGCCCCCATGGGGATGACCGTCCGCGTCATCATCTACCTCGTCGCCGTCCACTTCTTCGCGGCCTTCCTGTTCCTCCTCTTCTTCCTCGCGGGGGGCTGATTCCTCGCGGGGGGGGGGCTGCCCCCTCTCCCGCTGTTTTCTCCCTGCCCGGCACGGATTCCTGCCGGGTCCGGGCGCTCCCCTGGCGCTACGATCGCGGAGGCGGCGCAGCGTGGCACAGGGGTGGCCCGTCCGGGCCGGGAAGGCGGAGCGATGACCCGTACGGCCCAGGAGGTACTGGCGGACGCGGTGCGCGGTCTCGCGCCCGCCGAGGGCGCCAACCGGCTCGTCCCGCGGATCGCCGCCGGCGAGGCCCCGCGCGAGGTGTTCGCCGCGTTCGCCCTGGAGCAGCACCACGTCATCACGAGCGACCGCCGCAGCTTCGCCCACCTCGCCGGTCGCGCGGCCGCCGCGCAGCCGGCCGTGGCGGGCTTCTTCGAGGCCCTCGTCCAGGGCGAGGACCTGGCCCTCGGCCTGCTCGGGCCGCTGGTGGCGGCGTGCGGGCTGAGCGAGGAGGCCGTCCGCGCGCACGAGCCCCGCCCCGGCTGCCAGGCCTACCCCTCGTACGCGGCGTGGCTCGCGCTCGGCGCGGAGCCCGCCGACGTCGTGGTCGCCCTGAGCGCCAACTTCGCGGCGTGGGGCGGCTACTGCGCCGCGGTCGGCGCGGCCCTGCGCGAGCACTACGGCTTCGACAACCCCGCCTGCGGATTCTTCGACTTCTTCGCCGGGCCCGCGCCCGAGCTGCAGGAGCGGGCCGCCGAGGCCGTTGACGCCGGCCTGGCGAGCGGCCGGCTGTCCGAGCCGCTCGCCCACCGTTACGGACGGCTGCTGCAGGCCTACGAGTTGATGTTCTGGGACGCGCTCGATGTAGATTGAACGCATGCCGGGACCCGACCTTGCCGCAGCCGTCGTCTACCGCCCCGCGCTCCCCGGTGAGCACGCCGCGGCCGAGGCGATCGACAACTCCTTCACGACGGGCACCGTCCTGGAAGTCACCGCTTCGGACGAGGCGTTCCGGCTCCGGGAGACGCCCGTCGACCCGCCCCTGCGCAAGGTGTATCCGGACGAAGACGAGGAGGCCGGGGGTGACGAGGAGGACGCCCAAGTCATCGTGGCACTCTCCGGGGACGAACTGTGCGGCGCCATCACCCTCACGCACGAGGAGTGGAACCACCGGCTGGTGATTGCCGACATCCGGGTGGCACCCGCGCACCGCGGCCGCGGCATCGGCCCCGCCCTCATGGAGCACGGCCTGGCCCACGGCCGGCAGCTCGGCGCCCGCACGGCCTGGCTGGAGGTGACGAACGTCAACGCTCCGGCCGTACGGGCCTACCGCCGCATGGGGTTCGCGCTGTGCGGCCTGGACACCTCCCTCTACCGGGGGACGGCGTCGGAGGGCGAGACCGCCTTGTTCATGAGCCGGCCGCTCTGAGGCTCCGCTCCCCCGCCTCCGTCAGCGAGCCGTGCACCCGCAGCCGGGCCACGCCGCCGTCCGGGTGGATGTCGACGCGCACGTGCGTCGCCACAGGCGCGCCCTCCAGGGGGATCCGGTGCACGGTGTCGGGCTGCAGGCGGGTCCGCGGCAGGACCACCGTCCAGCCTGCGGAGGCGTCGGCCGGGTCAGCGCCGGCGGCGGCGTCCAGGGCGGACACCTCGGCCCAGCCCGGGGCGTTGCCCTTGTAGCAGCCCGTGTCGATCTCCAGGGCGCGCAGGACGGCCTGCCCGGTGAGGCGGTAGCGGACCCAGTCGTGTCCGTCGTCACGGCGGCGGCGCGTCTCCCAGCCGTCGTCCATCTTCTGCGACCGCCCGGGCAGGACGCTGTTGAGCGGGGAGGAGTAGAAGCGGTCCGAGGCGTCCTCGGGCAGGCCGCCGTTCTCCAGCGCGGCGAGGTCGAAGGTGCCGAGGGCGGCGAGCCAGTCCGCGTCGGGGCGCACCTCGCCGTGCGCGCGGAGCCGGGCGATCCCCCCGTCGGGGTACTGACACAGCTTCAGGTGGGTGAAGCGCTCCCCGGCGTGCACGGCGAAGCCGTTGGCCGCGTGACCGCCGACGGGGGTGCGCGGCACGAGGACCGTCCACGTCACGCCGTCGGCGAGCAGTTCCTCCGGTGAGGGCGTGCCCGGCAGGCAGGTGGCTTCCACGGACACGGACTGCGGGTGGTTGCCGCGGAAATGGGCGGTGTCGACGACGACGCCGCGGATGACGCCGGGGGCGCCGAGGCGGATCAGGGCCCAGTCGTGGTCGTCCTCGGCGGGATACGGGCGGGCGGCGTCGGCACCGCGCCTGCGGCGCGTCTCCCAGCCGTCCATGACCTTGCCCTTGTGACCGAAGAGGCGGGCGTCGAAGTGCGCGGGGGCGGGAGTGAGGAGATTCTCGCGATCGGCGAAGAACTCGTCGTTGGCGGCGACGACGCTGCCGCCGAGGCGGCGGTCGGCGAGGTCGGGGAGGGCGGCGAAGGGGAGGGGGGCGGAGCGGTAGTCGGCGTACGGGTCGCCGCCCGCGTACGGTGCGGCGCCGCCCGTGAAGGAGGGTATGCCGCCGGGGCTGTGGTCCGGGGTGCCGGTCATGCGCTGCGCTGCCTTTCGAGGAGGAGGCCGGCGGGCGGCTCGGCGAGGGCGCCGTCGCGGGCGATCCTGCGGCCGCGCAGCCAGGTGGACCGCACGACGCCGTGGAGGGTGCGGCCGGCGTAGGCGGTGACGTGGTTGCGGTGGTGGAGGGCGGCCGGATCGACGGTGAAGGCCGCCTCGGGGTCGAGGACGGTGAAGTCGGCGTCGCGGCCGGGCGCGACGGCGCCCTTGCGGTGCAGGCCCGCGAGGGCGGCGGGGCCGGCGGACATCCAGCGGGCGACGTCGGCGAGGGTGTGCCCGCGGCGGCGGGCCGCGGTCCAGACGGCGGGCAGGCCGAGCTGGAGGGAGGAGATGCCGCCCCAGGCGGCGCCGAAGTCGGGGACCTTCAGGTCGGTGGTGCAGGGCGAGTGGTCCGAGACGACGCAGTCGAGGGTCCCGTCCGCGAGGGCCGCCCACAGGGCGTCCTGGTTGGCGGCCTCCCGGATGGGCGGGCAGCACTTGAACTCGGTGGCGCCGTCCGGGACTTCCTCGGCGGTCAGGGTCAGGAAGTGCGGGCAGGTCTCCGCGGTGACGGGCACGCCGTCCGCCTTCGCCGCGGCGATCGCGGGGAGGGCGTCCGAGGACGACAGGTGCAGGATGTGCACGCGCGTGCCCAGGCGCCGCGAGACGGCGATGAGCCGGTCCACGGCCTCGTTCTCGGCGGCGCGGGGGCGGGAGGCGAGGAAGTCGGCGTAGCGGGGCCCGCCGCGCTGCGGGGCGCGCTCCAGGCGGGCGGGATCCTCGGCGTGCACGATCAGCAGGCCGCCCAGGCCGGCGATGCGGGCCGCGGCGGTCTCCAGGTCGCCCGGGGCGAGGGAGGGGAACTCCTCGACGCCCGACGGCGACAGGAACGCCTTGAAGCCGAAGACGCCCGCCTCGTGCAGGGGGCCGAGGTCCGCCGTGTTCCCCGGCAGGGCGCCGCCCCAGAAGCCGACGTCGACGTGGGCGGCGGGGCGGGCCACGGCCTGCTTCGCCCGCAGGTGGGCGACGGTGGTGGTGGGCGGGATGCTGTTGAGCGGCATGTCGAGGAGCGTGGTGACGCCGCCGGCCGCGGCGGCGCGCGTGGCCGTGCGGAAGCCCTCCCAGGCGGTGCGGCCGGGGTCGTTGACGTGCACGTGGGTGTCGACGAGTCCGGGCAGCAGGGCGTCGTCGCCCAGGTCCGTCACGGCCGCGCCGGGCGGCGGGGCGGCCCCGTACGGGCCGACCGCGGTGATCGTGCCGTCCGTGACGGTGACGGCGGCCGGGCGGACGCCCTCCGGGGTGACGACGCGCGTCGAGCGCAGGACCAGCGTTTCCGTGGACATGCCGGACACGCCCCCTCCCGGAAATTCAACAATCTGTTGAACGGCGTGGGGGCAGTCTTCTGCCGCTCCCCTCACCCGTCAAGACCTCCGGCGGCGGAGCGGCGCGGTGGGAGCCCGGTAGGCTGCTCCCACCCCGTACCCGAAAGGACCTGCCGTGCCCCCGTCCGCCGAGCCCCGCACCCCCACTCCCAGTGGAGGCGTCCAGTCCCTGGAGCGCGCCTTCGACCTGCTGGAGCGGATGGCCGACGCGGGCGGCGAGGTCGGGCTGAGCGAGCTGGCCACGAGCAGCGGGCTGCCGCTGCCGACGATCCACCGGCTCATGCGCACGCTCGTCGCCTGCGGGTACGTCCGCCAGCAGCCCAACCGGCGGTACGCGCTCGGGCCGCGGCTGATCCGGCTCGGCGAGAGCGCCTCCCGGCTGCTGGGCACGTGGGCCCGGCCGCACCTGGCGCGGCTGGTCGAGGAGACCGGCGAGACGGCGAACATGGCGCTGCTCGACGGCGACGAGGTCGTCTACGTCGCCCAGGTGCCCTCGCGGCACTCCGTGCGGATGTTCACCGAGGTGGGGCGGCGGGTGCTGCCGCACACCACGGGCGTGGGCAAGGCGCTGCTCGCGCAGAGCCCCGACGACGAGGTGCGCTCGATCCTCGCCCGGACGGGCATGCCGGCCGCGACCGAGAAGACCATCACCACGCCCGAGGACTTCCTGGAGGCGCTGGGGCGCGTGCGCGAGCACGGCTACGCGGTGGACGACAACGAGCAGGAGATCGGCGTGCGGTGCCTGGCCGTGCCGGTGCCGGACTCGCCCACCGTGGCGGCCATCTCCATCTCCGGCCCCGCGGGGCGGGTGACGGACGCGGCGACGGAACGCATCGTCCCCCTTCTGAAGGAAGTCGCCGCGGCCCTCTCGACGGACCTCGCGGGCGCGGCGACCGCCTGAGGCTTCTCCGGCCGCGGGTCCTGAGCGGTTCCGGCACCGCCGGCCGGGTTGACAGTGGCTGATCACCGCCGCGGCGGAGGGAATGTGCCGTGCCGGCACGGCCCGCGCGCCCCGCACACCCCCTCCGCCGCCGCGGCGTGCAACCAGCATGGTGGAGCCCGGCGGTACCGGACCGACGGCAGTACGGCACCGCCGGTCGGGTTGACGGGTGGCTGATCGCCGTCGCGGCGGAGGAAATGTGCCGAGTCGGCACGACCCACGCGCCCCGCACACCCCCCTCCGCCGCCGCGGCGCGCAACCACCGCCGTGGAGCCCGGCGGTGCCGAGGCAGCGGCAAGTACGGCACCGCCGGAACGGCCGGCGGTGCCGTAC